>NZ_JBFAMX010000520.1:0-7399 GCF_040659615.1 Nonomuraea sp. NPDC049784 | reverse complement strand
GCCACCGCGAGCCGCTGCAGGTCGGCGCCGAAGTGGCGACCGGCCTCCTGCAGCGAAGGCCCCTCGACATACTCGGTCACGATGTACGGCCGGCCGCCCAGTGAGGCGTCGAGCACCTGAGCGATGCAGAACGGCTCCACCCGCCTCGCCGCGTCGATCTCCTTGGCGAAACGATGATCACCGGCCAGGCCGTCCTCCAGCACCTTCACCGCGACCCGCCGCCCGTCAGGCCCCTGGCCCAGGTAGACCACTCCCTGGCCGCCCACGCCCAGCCGCCCGAGCAGCCGGTAGGGGCCCACGGCCGGGGGATCTTCGGGCAGGAGCGGGTTCATCACTCGGTCCCGACCGGGCAGATGGTGAACGAGAGCGTCTGCGCCGCCGTCGCGGGCGACGTGACGCGGAGAGTGATCTTGTGAGGGCCGTTCGGCTTCACGAGCGGGCCGACGACCTGCTGAGTGTGGGATTCGGCGATGACGGACTCAGAGCGCTCCACCACCCGTCCAGGACCCATTCGTAGTGGAATCTGGTGGCCAGCTTGGTCCCCTCAACCAGGCCGAAGGTGTTGCTCTGGCCGATCTGGCAGTCCTGGGTGTTGGCCTTCCTGGCGCCCATCGCGCGCACCCACACGATCCGGAACGAACCACTGCCCGATGAGGGCTTGGCCGATGAGGTCGCCGGTTTGGGAGCGGACCGCGTCGGCTTCGCGGTCTGCTTCACCGTCGGCTTGGTCGTGGCCACCGGTTTCGATGGGGACGGACTCCTGGTCCTTTTCGGACGCTGGCGCGTTTTCGCCGGGGTCGGCGTCTTCGTCGAGGTCGCCGTCCCGGCAGAGGTGAACGTCAGTGGCTGCGTACTCGGTCGCGGTTCCTGGAGACCCCAGACGCTCGTGGCCCCCCAGACGACGGCACCCGCGACTGCCAGCGCCCCCACACCGGAGACGCCCGCGACGACCGCCGTCCTGCTCCCCCGCCGTCGCCGCCCGGGCACCGTGGACAGAGCGCGGCCGTCGGCACCGTCCGGACGCCCGGGGGCCTGTCCGCCCAGGAGCTGCAGCAACACGTCCCGCATGGCCGGCCGGCGCGCCGGATCCTTGGCCAGGCACCCCAGCACGATCGCGCGCAACGGTTGCGGCAGGTCGCCGACCTGCGGCTCGTTGTGCAGGATGCGGTTGATCACCGCGGGCAACGAATCATCGCCGAACGGGGGCACCCCGGTGGCGGCGAACACGACGACCGAGGCCCACGCGAACACGTCGACGGCCGGCCCGCTCCGCTCTCCGGCGAGCTGCTCCGGCGCCATGTACGCAGGCGTCCCCACGATGCTGCTGGTAGCCGTCCGCTCCGATTCGACAGAACGGGCGATCCCGAAGTCGATCACCCGGGGCCCGCCCTGCCCCAGCAGCACGTTGGCGGGCTTGAAGTCGCCATGGACGATGCCCGCCTGATGAATGGCCGCCAGCGCGGTCGCGGTCGCCACCGCGAGCCGCTGCAGGTCAGCGCCGACGTGGCGGCCGGCCTGCTGGAGCGAAGGCCCCTCGACATACTCGGTCACGATGTACGGCCGGCCGCCCAGTGAGGCGTCGAGCACCTGAGCGATGCAGAACGGCTCCACCCGCCGCGCCGCGTCGATCTCCTTGGCGAGGCGCTCGCCGGCCAGTCCCTCGCGCATCACCTTGACCGCGACCGGCCTGCCGTCCGGACCCTGACTCAGGTAGACCACCCCTTGGCCGCCCGCGCCCAGACGCCCGAACAGCCGGTAGGGCCCCACGGCGGTGGGGTCGCCTTCCCGGAGGGGTTGGACTTGCGACATGGGGCTCCTGTGACAGGCCTATGGGATCTTGGGCACCATAGCGGGAAATGTCACACCTAGTGGGCCAGTCGCGTAAACCGGTCGCGCCGACGCTCAGTAGCGGACGGAGCTCTGCGCCAGCGGCGGATAGACGGTCGATGGTTCACCGTCGACCGGCGGGCTGTTGCTGTCGCGCTCTTGCCAGGAGGCTAACCCCTGACGTGGAGTGATCCCGGCCAGGGGCGCCTGGCGGGCGGTGTCGACGAGGCGCCATCCGTCACATCCGGCGCCCCAGATGTAGTGCGGCGCGTCGGCGGCGAAGGCGGGCGCCGGCGGTCATCGGGCCTGCTCCTTGTGGGCCCGCAGCCAGGAGAGCACCTGGCCCGCGTGCCGGTCCGGTGGGAACACCGGGTAGAAGACGTGCTCGATCACCCCGTCGGCGACGATCATGGTCAGTCTCCGGTACAGGGTCATCCCTCCGGCGGTGAAGGTCGGCAGGCCGAGCGCGTCGCGTACGGCGAACCCGGGGTCGGACAGCATCGCGAACGGCAGGCGCAGCCGGTCGACGAGCTCCTGCTGGTAGGCACCCGACTGTGAGGAGAGCCCGTACACCCGGGCCGCCCCGGCCTCGCGCAGTTCCTCGTGATGGTCGCGGAACCCGCACGCCTCGGGCGTGCACCCCCGTGCCCCCGGAATCGTGTCCCAGCCCTCCGGCAGGTCCACCCCGGGACGCCCTGACAGGGGGTAGACGTACAGAACGGTCCGCCCAGCGCCCAGTGCCGTCAGGGCGACCGCCGAACCGTCGGTGGCAGGCAGCGTCAGCGCGGGCAGGCGCAGTCCCGTCAGATGGTCGGCGGCCCCGTCGTCGGCTGGTTCGGGCAGGTTCGGGGGCAGCACGGTCAGCGTCGCGGTGCCCGCGGCGGCCTCGTCAACGGATGGGCCGGGCAGGCCTGGCATCGTCCGGCGCGCGGCCGCCTCCAGGTGAGCGGCCAGCGCGTCGCGGCGCCGTATCAGACGCTCGATCCGTTCCGACATCCCATCGAGCACATGCCGGTACGCGGCCAGCGACGCGGGGCATTCGTCACCGGAGGTGTGCCCGCTGGCCAGGCATTCCACGAACGGCCTGGTCTCCTCCACCGACAAGCCCAGACTGGTCAGCTCCCTGATCTCCTCGACCTGGCGGACCGCCACCGGATCGTAGTCCCGGTAGCCGTTGGGCAGCCGGGCCGGCACCACCAGCCCGACCCTCTCGTAATAACGCAGCGCCCTGACCGTCACCGCGGTCCGGCGCGCCAGCTCTCCGACTCGCACGCCCCAACGCTAAACCCGTACCCACAGGTCCAGGTCAACTCGGAGGACCGTCCGGCCGAGCGTGCCGGATCACTCGACGGCGCCGGATTGCGTGAGGAGGTCCTGGTACCAGGTGTCGTACGGATGGTTGGTCGCCGGGTAGTTCGCCGGCGGGTCGGTCGCTTCGCTCGCTGAGTCGAAGTCCCAGCCTCGCACGAGCCGGCCCGCCTGCCGTGCCGCGGTGATGAACGAGGACTCGGTGGCGGGCGCGGCGTAGAACAGCGCGCCCTGCTGGAGCTCCGCGCTGTCGCCCTGCTGGAACTCGTCGAAGGCGGTCTGCTGGTAGCGGATGCGGTCGCCGGTGTACCTGTCGGTGTCGATCCGCAGGGTCTGGGATGGTGTCGGGCCGTCGGCGCCGTTCCACACGTGCACGCGCGACGTGCCGCTGGTCGAGGTGGTCTTGTCGTAGCGGGCGTCGGAGGTCTTGGCGTTGCCGCTCCACGAGACCGTCATCGCGCCGGCGTTGAGCACGCCGTCCCAGTTCCAGTTCTGGCTACCGCTCTGGCTGCGGTGTATCTCGCGTAGCCGGGTGCCTGCCGCGTCGGTGAACCTGACCGTCGGCAGGACGCCGTCATCGTACCGGCGGCTCGGCGACCAGGTGATCTCGCCGTCGGCGCCGAGGTGACCCACGTGGTACCACAGCGTGGTCGCGTTCTGGGACTGGTGGACCTCGACCAGGTCGCCGTTGTCGTTCAGCGCGACGGCCGGTGTCACACCGGTGTCGTACTTTCCGTGGCGTAGCCAGGTCACGCGGCCGTCGGCGCCGTACGTGCCGGTCCAGTACCAGAGCGCGCCCTGGCCCGAGTCATGTACCTCCACGACCTGGCCCCGGCCGTTGACCGCGACGGCCGGGTTGTAGCCGATGTCGCGTTTGTACTCGGCGCGGGTCTTGCCGTCGCCGGAGATCACGGGGAGCACCCGGCCGCGCAGCGCGTCAACCGTCGGCGGGCTCGCCGGGTAGTCCTTGGCCCAGAACAGCCGCGAGCCGAAGACGGAGGTGAGCTCCTGGTTGAGCGCGGCCAGGTTGCCCGCGGCGTACGAGGGGTTGTCGGTCAGGTCGTCTTTGATGTCGAGCGCGACGACGATCGGTGCGGCGGTGGGGTGCTGTGCGGACCAGGTGTTGATCACGTTGAGCCAGTCGCGCAGGAGGTTCGACGCGGGGTTTCCCGTGTGGTCGACCAGGTTGCCGGGCGAGTCGTGGCCGACGGAGTAGTCGTGTGAGGTGGCGTAGCCGTTGTCGTGTATGTCGAGTTCGATGAAGCGAATGCCGTGGTCGAGTTGGTAGGCGATCGAGTTCTTGGCGCCGTCGACGTTGCCGGAGTAGCTGTTGTGCGTGGCGCGGAAGATCGCCGAGGGTAACGGCGGATCCGCCAACGCCTCGGCGGTTCCACTGATCAGCAACGCGGACGCGGTGACGGCAAGCGCGGCCAGGACGGTTCTTGAACGGGGCATCCTCTGGTCCTCACGTCGGGGATCTTCCCAGCCAATACGATCACCCGCTGTCGGCCAACCCCGCCAGGCCGATCATCTGAACGCATGGATACGTACGGCCATCGACGGCCCGCTCTCGCGCCGAGCTCGACGAACGGATCGCCCAGGCCCAGGCGGCGCGCACCGCCATCGCCCACGCACTGGCCTGTGGGCACCGAGAAGGCATCTTCCACTGCCCCGACTTCGCCGGCGTCATCGCCGCCCGCCTCGCCGGATTGCCCCTCCACGAGGCTCACCCTCACTGACATGCCGTTGTCCACCATCGAAAGGCGTCAACGACATGCCGGACCCGGTTCCGCGGTCAGGATGTGGCCGGTGCGGGGCCGGTCCGCTGAGCGGGCTGGAACAGCTCGATCAGGTTGCCGGCGGGGTCGGCGAGCAGGATCTGGCGCCCGCCGGGGCCTGACACCAGGTCGCTGCGGAACGACAACCCCGCGCCGCGGAGCCGGCCGATCTCGGTGTCCAGGTCGTCGACGATCAGGTGGATGCGGTTTCGGCCGGAGGCGGCGGCGTCGCCGGGGGTGGCGCGGGCACCGGAGCTGGCGGGCCCGGACAGCAGTAGCCGCAGCGGACCGCGGACCACGTCGGCGAAGGCGGGGGCGGCGCTGGTGTTGAGGGTGAAGCCGAGGTGGGTGGTGTAGAAGTCGACGGCCGCCTGGACGTCGTCGACGAGGTAGCGGACGCTGGCGTACTGGTCGGATGGGGTCACGGCTGTGCCTCCTTACGGTTGCCGGTGGCGAGCACCGGTAGCAGGTGCCGGATGCGGGTGTCGATGTCGGCCGCAGTGCGGGCGAAGACCGGGTAGCCGGCGTCGCCCGCCGCCGCGGGATCGGGGATGCTCCAATGAAAGCGGCGGGCATGGTCGACGAGTTCGGGGGAGACCTCGCGGGCCTTGTCACACAAGGTGATCAGGTAGTCGAACCGGCGGCCGGTCAGAGCGTTCAGGTGGAGGGTGCTCTGCCCGGAGATGTCGATGCCGTACTCATCGTGCAGAACCCGTGCGGTGTGCGGATGCAGGCGCGGTTTGGGACGGCTCCCAGCGCTGATCGTCTCGACCCTGCCGGCGGTACGTCGGCGGAGCAGGGCTTCGGCCATGGGTGAGCGAACGCTGTTGCCGGTGCAGACAAACAGCACCGCCACCGGTGCGACCGGATGGGACGCCGGTGGTGCCGGGCGCAGGCGCAGCGCCGGGTGCAGAGCGGTGCCCGCGCCGGCGAGCGCTTCCGCGCAGCGATCCAGGTTCAGGTGGTAGTAGCTGTCCCGGCCGTCGAAACTGCTGCGCGTGGCCGTGACCAGGCCCCCGTCACGCAGCAGCCGCAGGTGGTAGGAGACCAGGTTTTGCGGCTGGCCGACCAGCGTGACCAGCTCGCGCACCCGCAGGTCGCTGCAGGCGAGCTCGGCCAGCAGCCGCCAGCGCAGCGGGTGGCCGGCCAGGCGCACGAACGCCGGGGCGGCTTGGCTCGACGAGGCCATGTCTCAAAGATACATCAAATTTATTTGATGGACCTAGGACTGAACGGTGACAGCAGGTGAGCCGGTCCATGATCGCCGCACACAACCTGAGCTTCTGCATTTTGCGAGACATGGTGTATATATTGAATACATCATGTTCTCATAGAGAGATGGGCGACACTTCCATGACAGATTCGCCGCACGGATCACAGGAGGAGCTCTACAGCGCTCCTCTCCCCTGGGACATAGGCCGCCCGCAGCCGGCTTTCCTCGGCCTCGCCCACGCCGGCTTCTTCCAGGGCCGGGTGCTGGACGTCGGATGCGGCAGCGGCGAGCACGCCCTCATGTGCGCCGCCCTGGGCCTGGACGCCACCGGCGTCGATCTCGCCCCCATCGCGATCAGCCGCGCCCAGGACAAGGCCCGCGAACGCGGACTCACCGCGCGATTCCTCCGCCACGACGCGCTGAGGCTGGCCGAGCTCGGCGAGTCCTTCGACACGGTGCTGGACTCCCTCGTGTTCCACATCTTCGGCGACGACGAGCGGGCCGCCTACGTCGACAGCCTGCGATCGGTGGTGAAGCCGGACGGCCGCCTCTTCCTGCTGTGCTTCAGCGACCGGCAATCCGGCGAAGGCGAGTACGGGCCGCGCCGCGTAACGCGGCAGGAGATCACAGACGCGTTCGCCGACGGCTGGAGGCTCGACTCGATCGAGGCCACCACCATCGACAACACCTTCATCCCTGACGGCGTCCTGGCCTGGCTCGCCGCAGTCACCAGAATCTGACCCCCGAAAGGATCAGCCGTGCCAACCGCCGAAGCTCACATCACAACCGACCGTGCCGGCCGCTACCTCGTCCAGCTCTGCCGCCACGCCAGCCAGATGGGCCACGGGTTCCCAGCTCACCCTGGCCCACACGCCGGCGGCGAAAGGCCGAGGAACGTCCAGGCGAATTGGTCGGAGACGGACGGGACCATCACGCTCGACTGGGGCACCTGCACCCTCCATGCCACCCCGGAAACGTTGACGCTACGCGTCGAAGCCGAGGACGAGGACCGCCTGCAGCGCGCCCAAGCCCTTCTCACCAAGAACATCACCAGGATGGGCCGGCGTGACGACCTGACCGTGGACTGGCACCGCCCCGATGGCACCACCGGCCCGGCTTCGGCGACGGCTCCACCGCGCCGGAGACGCCACACAGCGCTCGGCCTCACACTGGCCGCCATCCTGGCGATCGCCGTGCACGCGGGACTGGCCGCCGGCGTGCTGACCATCCCGCAGTGGACGGGCCTGGGCGCGGACGTCGTCCTTGCGGACGT
>NZ_JBFAMX010000519.1:0-7402 GCF_040659615.1 Nonomuraea sp. NPDC049784 | reverse complement strand
CACGGCGATCGTGCCGGTGCCGGCGGCGGCCAGGCGGCGCTGCAGCTCGTAGGTGAACAGCAGGTTGGCCAGCTTGGACTGCGCGTAGGCGGTCATCGGGTGGTAGCGGCGCTCGGCCTGCAGGTCGTCGAAGTTGATGGTGCCCCGCCGGTGGGCGTTGCTGCTGATCGTGACGATCCTCGAGCCGGGGGTGCCCAGTAGCCGGTCCAGCAGCAGGCCGGTGAGGGCAAAGTGGCCGAGATGGTTGACGCCGAACTGGGATTCGAAGCCGTCGGCGGTCTTGCCGTACGGGGGGATCATGAGCCCCGCATTGTTGATCAGCAGGTCCAGCCGGGCGTGCCGGTCGTGGAAGGCTTCGGCCGCGGCGCGGATCGAGGCCAGCGAGGCGAGGTCGAGTCCGAGCGTCGCGATCTCGCCTCGCGGGGCGGCGCTTCTCAGCTGTTTCGCGGCTTCGCTCATCTTGGCCTCGTCGCGGCAGGCCAGCACGACGGTCGCGCCGTGTTCGGCGAGCAGTTTGGCCGTCTCGAAGCCGATGCCGGAGTTGGCGCCCGTGATCAGGGCGATGCGGCCGCGCTGGTCGCCAACGTCGGCGGTGGTCCAGGCAGGGTCGGACATGCGGAAACCTCCTATAATCGGGATGGTCGTCCCGCCTAGAAAGATACGGGACGGCCATCCCGGTTGTCGAGTGGAAAGGTGGTCCCATGCGCGTCGACGCTGAACGCAACCGCAAGCGGGTGCTCAAGGCCGCCATGGAGGCGTTCGCCAACGAAGGGCTGTCGGTGCCGGTGGCCGAGATCGCCCGCCGCGCCGGCGTCGGCACCGGCACCGTCAGCCGCCACTTCCCCACCAAGGAGTCCCTGTACGAGGCGATCGTGCTGGAACGCGTCACCGAGATCGTCGAGCGCGCCACCCACCTGGCCGCGACCCGCGATCCCGGCGCTGCGTTCTTCGACTTCTTCGCCTACATGGTCGGCCAGGGCGCCGCCAACCGCGGCCTGGCCGAGGCGCTCAGCGGCGACGGGTTCGACATCCAGACGGCGGCCTCCGGCACCGAGCACGACCTCGACGGGGTCGAGCGCGACCTGCTCATGCGCGCGCAGCAGGCGGGCGCGGTACGCCCGGACGTCACCATCGCCGACGTGAAAGCCCTCATCGTCGGCTGCCTCGCCCGTGAACGCCACACCCTCGACCCGGAGGCCCGTGAACGCATGATCGCCATAGCCTCCGCCGGCCTGCGCGCCACCGCCCCCCACTCCACTGGCCCGGACGTCGCGGACACCCGCTGACTCCCGTCATCCCCAACGGGACCCGCCAACCCCATAGTTATCTGGGGTTGTTGACCCCTTCTTGCAGGTCAGGGCGCGATGATCTCTCGAACGCGGGGCGGGTTGGTCGGCTGATGCCGGGGCGAGGGGCGTCAGGGAGAGGATGAGTGCGGATAAGGAGACGGTGACGCCTTTGACCAGCCGCATGTGACCTCCGGTCATGGCCGAAAAAGTGCGATCCCATCCCCGCCTTCGTGCTCCTCAGGCGGGTCGGCATGTCCACCCAGGGCATCCACCAGCAATATGCCCGCCAGCAACTCTTCGTCACCCGCAGTCATCGGCGAACACCGTAACTCGATCTCCCGTGTGACCACCAGCCATAGATGGCGACTGGGAGACAAATCAGCCTGCTGGGTCGCTCGGATTCCCAGATGCAGTTGGCGGGAGGTCCCAGATCTTCTCGGCGGCTTGGCGGCGCGACAGGGCGAGCCGACGTCGCTGCAAGTCGATCTCAGTGATGATCACGGTGACCTCGTCGCCGATCTGGACCACATCGCCTGATGCCTCAACAGTCGTGACGGCCAGTTCACTGAGGTGGACCAGACCTTCGATGCCGTCTGCCACGCGGACGAAGACGCCGATGGGCACCACTTTGGTGACCGAGCCGTGCAAGATCTGCCCCACGTGAACGCGGCGTGCGAACTGCTGGAACGGGTCGGGCTGGGTGGCGCGCAGCGATAAGCGGGCTTCGCCGTTATAGGTGTCGAAGACGAGGAACTCGCAGGTGACGTGCTCTCCGACGGAGACGACTTCGGATGGGTCCTCGAAGCGGCGCCAGGACAGCTCAGGCATGCTGATGAAGCCAACGCCGGGAAAGACGGGATGGTCGGGTCCATCGTCCAGATCGACGAAGACGCCGAAACGTTCGATAGCGGCCACAAGGCCGGACAGCCGCTGCCCCGGACGCAGCGCCCTCAGATAGGCCCAGAGCTGTGGATTCTCGGCCGCCGACCGCGAGAGCCAGACCTGCCGCTCTCGGAGATCAACGGCGATCACCTCGGCGGAGACTCGGCCACCGGCTTCAAGGGATTCAGACCGCCAGGAACAATCGAGCGGGCCGATGATGCCGATCGGATCACCGGCGAAGGCGTCGAGGAGCACGGTCGTCTGCGATCGCGTGACCTCCGCGACGGTCCCGGTGAGGACGTCGCCGACGTTCACCGTCCTCAGGAACGCGGCCAGGGACTGTTCGTCTTCCACTGCCCCCATGGCTCCAAGGCTCGCACGAATGCCGGGCGCCCGCACGTTCTACCCAGCCGCCAACCACACCTGGGAACCGCCATCTATAACTAGGGGGCACAGTCAGTTTGACTTTGCAGGCTAGCTGGCCATTTTGCAGCTATCTGGCCATTCGTCATTGGCGTGCACGGGACTGATCCGGCACGGTCCTGACGCCTGCCGGGCAGCCCTGGACCGGGCGCCGCTACGATGACAACGCCCTCCTTACCGGGGTTGGGGCCTGCTCACCGGACCGCCTCGAAGCCCGGGGCAGTTCAACAGGACGGAACAGCGTGGACATCGGCACACAGGAAGAAATCAGTCCGAAGCCGGCGTCTGGATGCGCCCGGCCCAGGAAGCTGCTCCTGCGCGCGCTCGCGGGAGAGCGTACCGAGCGGCCGCCGATCTGGCTGATGCGGCAGGCCGGACGCTACCTGCCCGAGTACCACCGGGTCCGCGAGGCCGCCGGCGGTATGGTCGGGCTCTGCAACTCGCCCGAGCACGCTGTCGAGGTCACCCTGCAGCCAATCCGCCGTTTCCCGCTCGATGCCGCCATTCTCTTCGCGGACCTTCCGCAGGTTGCCGCCGCGCTCGGCCAGACCTTGGACTACCGCGCCGGCGACGGGCCGGTACTGACGCCTCCCGTCCGCTCGGCGGCGGACATAGCCGACTTCCTGGGCGTTTCCCGTCTCCATGAGGAACTGGCCCCGGTCTACGAGACGGTCAGGCAGCTTACCCGTGCCCTGCCTCCCGAGGTGACACTGATCGGGTATGCCGGCGCGCCGTGGACCATCGCCACCTACATGGTCGAAGGACGCGGCGGCGGCTCGTCAGAGCACGCCGTCGTCAAGCAGTGGGCCCTGAGCGACCCGGAGGGGTTCCAGCCCCTGATCGACGTGCTCACGACTGCTGTCATCCAGTTCCTGGGCCGCCAGATCGAGGCGGGCGCGGAAGCGGTCCAGTTGTTCGACACCTGGGCCGGGATCCTCCCCGACGCCCTCTTCGAACGCTGGTGCGTCAAGCCAGTCGCCGCCATCATCGCAGCGCTGAAGGACAAGTACCCGGGCGTTCCCGTCATCGCCTTTCCCCGGGGCGCCGGGCTCGCCTACGACGGCTTCGCCGAGGCGACCGGCGCGGACTGCATCGGCCTGGACGCCACGGTCCCCCTTAACTGGGCCGCGCAAAATCTACAGCGCGGCCTCGGCCGCTGCGTGCAGGGCAACCTCGACCCCCAGCTCCTGGCCGCTGGCGGCCCGGCACTCAACGCCGAGACAGACCGCATCCTGCGTGCCCTGAGCGGGGGGCCGTTCGTGTTCAACCTGGGACACGGCATCATCAAGACCACGCCCCCGGAGAATGTCGCCGCCCTTGCCGAGCAGGTGCGCTCCTGGACCACGCCCGTCCCGCCGCACCCGCTGGGTAATCACACGGGGCACCGGCCGCCCAGCGAGTAGACCGCTTCGCGGAACTGGCGAACCCTCATTTTGGCGCAACCGCTGGTGCCGGCGATCCCGGCCATCTGGTGCGAGGCGCCAGGTGCACCCAGGCCGCGTCAGCGGCCAGAAGTTGCAGGTAGCCGGCCGCCTTGGCGCGGTCACGACCGTTAGCCGGCTCGGGCGGGGAGAGTTCCGGAGGGCGGTGGAGCAGGGACTGCGGTGGTGGCGTCGGGCTCCGCGCCGGCTTTGCCTGGCGGCGTAGCTGCGAAGCGCCCGCAGG
This sequence comes from Nonomuraea sp. NPDC049784, assembly GCF_040659615.1. NCBI lineage: Bacteria > Bacillati > Actinomycetota > Actinomycetes > Streptosporangiales > Streptosporangiaceae > Nonomuraea > Nonomuraea sp. NPDC049784. The sequence goes on along the minus strand of NZ_JBFAMX010000519.1, from coordinate 3,143 downwards.
AAGTCGATCTCGCGGAACGCGGGCCAGTAGGCGTCGCAGAAGTACAGCTCGGAGTGCACGGTCTGCCAGAGCGGGAAGTTGGACACGCGCTGCTCACCGCTGGTGCGGATGACGAGGTCGGGGTCGGGCTGCCCGGCTGTGTACAGGTGCCGGGCGATGTCGTCGGTGGTCAGGGACTCGGCGAGCCCGGTGAGCGTGCCGCCGCCGTCTGCCTGCTCGTATAGCAGTGCGCCAGCGGCGGTTGCCGTCCATGATCAGCCCGACGTGCCTGGGCAGCGTGACACCGGACAGCCCCCTGCGCAGCTTGCGGGAGTACAGGCCATAGGCAAGATCGCGCAGCACGCCTCTAACCTCCTGCCTGCGGGTCGGCCTGGGGCTTATCTCGGGTGAGCCACGCCCGGCAGGCCGGAACCTGCCCGGGCGCGCCGCGAGAGCTACGTGGCTCCCTGGATGAACCGGGTGCTCGCCGTGGTCCCGGGCGGGCGAGCCGTGGGCCCCGACGTCGCCGCCAGGGTATCGGGCCCGGCGACCGCCCCTGTGAACGTACGCCGCAGCAGGCGTTCCAAGCTGTTGACCGCCTCATCCGTATCGGTGTCGGCGCGTCGGGAGATCGCGACGTCGACCATCGGCACCGGCGGCAGCCCTTGCTGCTCGGAAGGCCGCATCGCGCCGGGCGGGACGTTGCCCACCAGGAGGGCCCCCACGCCGATCCCTGCCGAGACCGCCGCCTGTACGGCGTGCACGCTGGTGCTCTGGAACGCGATCCGCCACTGACGCCCGTGGTGGCTCAACGCGTCGAGCACGGGCTGACGCCACTGGCAGGGCTGGGAGAACAGCACCAGCGGCAACGGATCGGTGAGTGGGTCGAAGGCCGAAGCACATGCCCACGTCAACGGCACCTGGCGCTGCCACCGCACTGAGGCGCCCGGCATCACCGACGGGTCGCCGAACACCAGGTCCAGCCGTCCCCGCCCGGCCGGCCCGCGCAGCGCCGCCGCCGAGCCGACGAGCACCTCCAGCTCCACCAGCGGATGCAGTATGGCGAAGTCGGCGAGCGCGGCCGGCAGCGTGGTGATCGCCAGGTCCTCCAGCAGCCCGATCGCTCGCCGCCCCGACGGAGCGGCGCCACGGCCCGTGATCGAGGTGCGCGCCTCGTCGTGCAGGGCCAGCATCCGCTCGGCGTAGGCGAGCAGCGTCTCTCCCGCCGGGGTGAGCTTGGCTCCATGCGGATCCCGGACCAGGATCCGTTCGCCGACGGCCTGCTCCAGGCGCTGGATCCGCTGGCTCACGGCGGGCTGGCTCACCCGCAGCGCGGTGGCCGCGCGGGTGATGCTCCCCGCGCGCACGGTCGCCGTGAAGGAACGCAGGTCCGCGATCTGGAAATCCCTCTCCATAAGCAGCCATTATGCCTCCCACGGGATTATCGGTGTTCTCAATGCGAGGGCGCGTCCCTAGGCTGGCCGCATGACCGGATACCACCACGTCGACGTCTTCGCCGACCGGCCCTATACGGGCAACAGCCTCGCCGTCTTCGTCGATCCGCCGCACCTCGAGGCGGAACGGATGCTCCGGGTGGTGCAGGAACTCCGGCACTTCGAGACGATCTTCGTGCATACGGCGGACGGCGCTCCCGGCGTCGTGCGGGCCCGGGTGTTCGACCTGATCGAGGAGCTCGACTTCGCCGGGCACCCGGTGATCGGGGCGGCCGCCGTCCTGCACGAACGGGCGGGCGCCGAGCCAGGTGAGGAGCGGGCCTGGACGTTCGAGTTGAAGGCAGGGACCGTGCGCGTCACCACGTCCGGCGAGCGGCCAGGCCAGGTGTCGGCGCTGCTGGACCAGGGGCGTCCTGAGTTCGTGACGGAGAAGGCCCCGCTGGAACGGGCGGCCGTCGCCGAGGCGCTCAGCCTCGCCGAGGACGACCTCGACGCCGGGCTGCCGCTGGAGATCGTCTCGACGGGCCTGCGCTACCTCATCATCGCGGTACGCGGCGGTGACGCGCTGGCCAGAGCCCACATCCGCCACCCTGACTTCGGCGGAGTCCTGGAACGGCTGGGCGCCCAGTTCGCCTACGTTCTCGACGCGGAGGCGATCGAGGGCAGGCACTGGAACAACGACGGCGTCCTGGAGGACGTCGCCACCGGTAGCGCCGCCGGATGCGTGGCGGCATACCTCCTGCGACACGGACGGGCCCGCGACGGCGAGGAGCTCTCGCTGGCGCAGGGACGCTTCACCGGACGGCCCAGCAGGATCGCCATCACCGCCCACGGGACGGCCGGCGACGTCCAGCGCGTCACCGTCGGTGGCGGCGTGGCCTCCGTCGGCACCGGCTCGCTGCGGGTCCTGCCGTGAAGGTCTACGACGCGGACGCCATCAGGGCCGCCATCGGCCTGGACGACCTCGTCGACCCGGTGGCGCGCGCCTTCGCCGATTTCAGCGACGGGCTGGGCGAGGCGCCGATCACAGTGTTCGCGCCCGGCGGCGACCAGGGCGACGTGCACGTCAAGTCGGCGTGGATGCCGGGCCGGTCCGTGTTCACCGTCAAGGTGGCGGCCTGGTTCGCCGCCCGCGCGACCGGCGGGCGGTCACCGTCCAGCGGGTTCGTCGCCGTCCACGACGCTACCACCGGAGACCTGCGCGCCCTGCTCATGGATGAGCACCACCTCACCGACCTCCGCACCGCCGCGGCGGGAGCGGTGGCGACCCGCCTGCTGGCCCGGCAGGACGCCGCCACCGTGGCGGTCCTCGGCACCGGGACCCAGGCCCGGCTGCAGGTCCTGGCCGCGAGGACCGTACGCCCGATCGAGCACGTGGTGATCTGGGGCCGAAGGGCCGATGCCGCGCGAGCCCTGCGCGCGTCGCTCCTGGCGGCCGACCCGCCGTTCACGGTGTCGGTGGCCGACCACCCCCGCGACGCCGTACGGCGGGCCGATGTGATCGTCACCGCGACCAGCAGCCGCCGGCCCATCCTGGAGGGCTCCTGGCTGCGGCCGGGACAGCACGTCACGTCCGTCGGCGCGGACGATGGCACCAAGGCCGAACTCGACCCGGCCTGTCTCCACCGCGCCGACGTGCTGGCCGTCGACAGCAGGGAGAACGCCCCGCTGCACGCCGGAGACCTGCGCGCCGCGGGCCGGGTCGTGGAC
>NZ_JBFAMX010000518.1:0-7405 GCF_040659615.1 Nonomuraea sp. NPDC049784 | reverse complement strand
GGCGGCGAGAGCCGCCGGCCCCCGGCCGGGGCCCCGGCACGCCGCCGGCGCTTCCGCACCGAAGCCGTCTCCGGCTATCTGTTCGTCGCCCCCGCGGTGATCCTCTTCGCCGTGATGGGCCTGTACACCATCGGCTACGGCTTCGCGCTCAGCTTCGCCACGTGGAACGGCTTCACCCCGAACTGGAAGTGGGTCGGCCTCGACAACTACGCCGACCTGCTCTGGCGCGACCCGGTGTACGCGCCCCCGGTGCAGGCCGCGGCACTCAACACCCTCTGGGTAATGATCTTCGTGCCGCTGCTGACCGTCGCCGTGTCGTTCCCCCTGGCCGTCCTGCTCAACCAGGTCAAGCGGCTACAGGGCGTGCTGCGCTCGATCTACTTCGTGCCGTACGTGACCAGCGGTATCGCTGTGTACTTCGCCTGGCGGTACATCCTGCAGCCGGACGGCGCCATCAATTTCCTGCTCGGACAGCTGGGGCTCGGCTCCTTGCAGGAGCCGCAGGGCTGGCTCGGCAACCCTGACACCGCGCTCGGCACCCTCATCGTGGTCATCGTCTGGGGCAACGTCCCGGTCGCCATGCTGCTGTACCTGACCGGACTGCAGGGCATCAACCCCAGCGTGCTGGAGGCCGCCCAGCTGGACGGCGCCGGCTGGTGGCGCACCAACCTGTCCGTCGTCTGGCCCCTGCTGATGCCGCTGACCGCTATCAACGTGCTGCTCAACCTGCGCGAGTCGCTGCACGGCTTCCAGACCTTCCTGGTGATGACCAACGGCGGACCCGGCGACCACACCAACGTCCTGGGTCTGGAGGCCTACCGGCTGGCCTTCCTGGAGAACCTCAATCCCACCCTGGGCCTGTCCAGCGCCCTTGGCTGGATCCTGTTCGCGGTGGCGATGGTGCTCGCCCTGATCAACCTGCGAGTGCTGAGGAGCCGCGTATGACCACCGCCGACCTGGTCGCGCCCCGCCGCGCCGACACCCGCGCGGCGGGTCGGACCGTCGCCCGCGCGGTCGTCCTGCTGCTGCTGATCGGCTACGCGCTCGTCAGCCTGTACCCGTTCCTGTGGATGGTCTCGGCCGCCTTCAAGAACCAGATCGAAGTGGTCAGGGGCGGCCACCTCATCCCCGAGAGCCCGACCCTCGCCACGCTCACCGAGACCTGGAACAAGCTCCACTTCTTCGACTACTTCCTCAACAGCGTGCTGGTCACCACCTACACGGTGGTGCTGACGCTGGCGGTCTACGCGGCTGCCGGCTACGCCTTCGCCGTACTGCGCTTCAAGGGCCGCAAGGCGCTGTCGCGGATGTTCGTGGGGCTGCTGTTCGTGCCCGGTGTGACGGTGATGCTGCCGATCGTGATCCTGGAGAACAAGCTCGGTCTGCTCGGCACCCACTGGGGGCTGGTGCTGCCCTTCGTCAACGGGGGCGCACCGATGTCCATCCTGCTGATGACCGCGGCGTTCAGCGCCATTCCCGGTGAACTGCGGGACTCCGCACGTGTCGACGGGGCTTCCGAGTTCCGGATCTTCGCCGGCATCTACCTGCCGCTGGCCAAGCCCGCGCTGGTCACGGTCGCGCTGCTGACCGCGGTCCCGACGTGGAACGAGTATCTGCTCACCCGGGTCTCGCTCAACGACCCGGACACCTACACGCTGCCGCTCGGCCTGCAGACGCTCGCCGCAGAGAACATCCCGCAGTACAACAACCTGATGGCGGGCGCGCTCATCGTGGTCGTGCCGGTGATTCTGCTCCTCCTCTTCCTGCAGCGCTACTTCGTCAGCGGCCTGGTCGGTGCGGTGAAGGGCTGATGCGCGTACTCGTCACCGGAGCCGCCGGTCATATCGGCCCGTACGTGATCCGGGAACTGGCCGAACACGGCCACCGGATCACCGCCACCGATGTGGAGCCGGTCGAGGCCCCCGAGGCCGACAGGGTGCGCGTCGGCGACCTGCGGGACCCGGAACTGGTGCGCTCCGCCATGGCCGGCGCCGACGCGGTCGTGCATCTGGGCGCCATCCCGCACCCCGTGTCGGATGATCCGAGCGGACTGTTCGCCACCAACTGCCTGACCGCGCACCGGGTGCTGGACGAGGCCGGCCGGACCGGGGTGCGGCGCGTCGTCGCCGCCTCCAGCCTGGCCGCCGTGGGCCTGGCCTGGGCTCCTCACCCACACCGGCCGCGCTATCTGCCGCTGGACGAGGAGCACCCCATCCTGGTGGAGGACCCGTACGGGCTGTCGAAGCTCGTGCTGGAGGAGATCGCGCACGCCACCCACCGGCGCTGGGGCACGGACGTCGTTTCGCTGCGCATGCCGTTCACCGGCACCGACACCCGGCTGAAGGCCCAGTTGGCCGAGGTTGTGGCGGACCCCGAGGCGCACCGCAACGACCTGTGGGCATGGCTGGACACCCGCGACGCCGCGACGGCGGTGCGGCACGCGCTGACCGTTGAGCTGCGCGGCAGCCACGTGGTGAACGTCGCCGCCCCGGACACCTCGGCGCCCCTGCCCACCATGGAGCTGCTCGACCGGTATCTGCCCGAAGCCCCGGTGCACACCGAGCTCACCGGCCACACCTCGCTGGTCGACAGCTCGGCCTGCGCCAAGCTGCTGGGCTTCCGCCCGAGCCGCAGCTGGCGCACCTGACCCATCTCCCGACGACGTGCCGCAGGCAAGCAAGCACCGCCACCCCGTGTGACCGGCGACGGGGCGCCATGCTCCGCCGCCCCGAGACCAGGAGGTTGCAAGTGTTACCCCATCCGCCCGTACGGCGCAGCGCACGCCGCGCCGTCGTCCTGCTGTCGGCCGCGCTGATGCTGTGGGCTCCCGCGCCGCACGCCACCGCGGCCTCGCCGCCCGTGATGTACCCGAGCGGCGTCGGCGCCGACCTCGGCGTGACTCCCAAGACGCTGGGCGTCCGCGCTGCCGCCGGGGAGGACCCCGAGGGCCTGCGCACCGGTGAGGTGGACGGCAGGTCGTACTGGCAGACCGACCCGGCCGCGGGCACCTCCTATCTGACCTTCGACCTCGACGATGAGTACGTGGAGCAGCTGGCCGCCGCCGACCTCGTCGTCAGCGTCACCTACCGCGACACCGGCGCCGGCGAACTGACCCTGCGCCAGGGTGCCGACGGCACCGACTCCGCCCTGTCCTTCACCGGCAGCGGCCAGTGGAAGACCGGCGCCTTCGCGCTGACCGACGCCGACCTGACCGGCGGCGCCGACGTGCTGCGCCTGTCCGGTCGCAGCGGCGACGCGGCGCGGGACATCACGATCGCCGCGATACGAGTCGGCTCGGTCGGCGCGTTCGTCACCCTCGGGGCTTCCCCGGAGACCGGCGGCATCACGCCGCGCTCCGGCGATTCCTCCACTGGCCTCGTGACCGGCGAGCACGACGGACGTGGCTACTGGCAGACGAACCGAAACGCGCCCGCGCCCGGCGCGAACTTCTTCTACATGAACGTCGCAGACACCTACCTCTACGACACCACCGACACGGTATTCGTCAGCGTCGACTACCTCGACGAGGGCAACGGCAAGTTCGGGCTGCACTACGACTCGCCGGGTACGGAGATCCCGCAGAAGTTCAAGAACTCGGAGGTCGTCTCGTACGGCGACTCCGGCACCTGGAAGACGTACACCTTCGCCCTCGACGACGCGATCCTGACCAACCGCTCCAACGGCTCCGACTTCCGTATCCACACCGCGGGCTCCGCCACGGAGCTGAAGGTCGCGGCTGTACGGGTCGCGGTGGCACCCGCCGTGCTCGAGCCCGCGCAGGGCCTGGAGAACCTCATCGACGCGGCCGGGCTGAAGCTGCTCGCGGCTCGGGAGGGCAGCCGCGACGGCCAGTACCCGGCTGGGGCCAGGGACGGGCTGACCGCGGCGATCGCCGACGCGAAGGAGGTCGCGAAACGGGAGGACGCCACCGAGGAGCAGCTGCGGCAGGCCCTGCACGCGCTGAACGACGCGCTTCAGAACTTCCTCGACTCCGCGGTCGTCACCGACCTCGCCCGCGGGGCCAAGCTCACCGCGAGCAGCGCCCCCGACGACGCGGCGCTGGCCGCCGACGGGGACAGCACGACCACGTGGACCAGTGGCGAGAGCGGCGCAGGGGAGTGGCTGCAGGCCGACCTCGGCAAGGCCAAGGCCGTCAACGACGTGCGCGTCCACTGGGCTTCACGCTACGCCTCCCGGTATGCCGTCCAGGTCTCCCGCGACGGCGAACACTTCCAGACCGTCGCCCAGTCCGGCGGCGGCGACGACAAGGAGATGCGCACCCGCTTCGAGACGGCGACCGCCCGCTATGTACGGCTGTCGCTGACCGGCTACGCGGAGGGCGCCAAGCGGTTCGCCGTCGGCGCCTTCGAGATCCGCAACGAGCGCGCCGTGCAGGGCGAGCAGGAGCTGGTGAGGACGGAGTATCCGACCGAGTCCCCGGTCGTGGCCGACTTCGACGTGCGCGACTACGGGGCCGACCGCAGGGGTGAGAGGGACGCCACCAAGGCAATCCAGCAGGCGCTGTACGACTGCTACGACGCCGGCGGCGGCACCGTGTGGCTGCCCGCGGGCACCTACCGGGTCACCGACACCCTGGAGGTCCACTCCTTCTGCACCCTGCGCGGCGACCGCCGTGACCCCGACCACGGCAAGGGCGGCTACGGCACCGTCATCTCGGCCGACCTGCCGGCCGGCGACGACGGACCCGCGCTGATCCGCGTCGGCGGCAGCGCCGGCGTCATCGGGCTCACCACGTACTACCCGCGGCAGAGCGCGACCGACCCGGTGCCGTACAACCACACCTTCCAGATCCCCGGCCGGGCTTGGATCGGCAACGAGAACTACATGATGACGACGATCTCCGACGTCACCATGCTCAACTCCTACCGCGGCATCGGCATCAGCACCTACCGCAACGACCGCGGCGAGAGCGCGAGCTCGGGCCAGGTCCACGAGTCGGCGACGCTGCGCAACATCAAGGGCACGGTGCTGGCCGAGGGCGTCCGCGCCTACAACGGCGCCGACGTCGGCACCTGGGAGAACATCACCCTCTCCAACGCCTATTGGGCCGACGCCCCTGCCGCCTACCGGCCGCCGCAGCGTGCCGCGCTGGACGCGTGGACCCGCGCGCACGGCACCGGTCTGGTCCTCGGTGACCTGGAGTGGGACCAGTTCTACCGGATCAGCCTGGCTGACTACCGCACCGGCATCCACATCGTGCCCGGCCAGCGCGCTCAGTTCACCGGTGCCTTCATCGAGGCGGACGTCCGCCGTACCGATGTGGCGCTGGAGACGGAGGACTTCGACTCCCGCTGGGGGATGTCGTTCGCCTCCAGCACCCTCGAAGGCAGCCAGGCCGCGGTACGGAACAAGTCGCAGGCATACGTCAAGGTCACTGACACCGAGCTGAAGGGCGCCACCGAGGGCACCGTCCACCGGCTGTCCGGCCAGGTGCCACGCTACGAGCCGAAGCCGCTGCCCCGGCCTGCCCGCGCCGCGCTGTACGTCGCGGATCAGGCGCCGCGTACCAACGGCATCGTGCCGCAGCGGGACGCGACCGCCGCCATCCAGCGGGCGCTGGACCAGTCCGGCCGAGCCGGTGGCGGCATCGTCTATCTGCCCGCCGGCTGGTACCGGATCGACGGCCACCTCACCGTCCCCGAGGGCGTCGAGCTGCGCGGCGCGTCCGCGGTGGCCAACCGGGACCTGCTCGGCGCCAGCGCCGGCACGGTGCTCTGGGCGTACGAGGGCCGTGGCACGGCCAACCCCGACACCGCCACCGCCCTCATCACCCTCGACGGAGACCGGGCCGGCGTACGCGGACTGCGCGCCTTCTACCCGGAGAACAACCCCGCCGTGGAGGGAGGACTGAAGCCTTACCCGTACACCATCCGCGGCAACGGGACGGGCACGTATGTGATGGACATCGGCGTGCCCAACGCGTGGAACGCCGTCGACATGGCCACCCACGCCAACGACGGCTTCACAGTCCGCAAGCTCGCCGGCGCGTACTTCAGCCACGGCATCACGGTCGGCGTGAGCGAGGGCGGCCGGATCGAGGGCGTCCTGTCCAACGGCAACGCCGTCACCCGCGTCGGCTACGCGCTGCCGGACTGGGCGCAGGAGAAGAACATCTTCCCGCAGGTGATCGACGACCCGATGCGCAAGCAGGCGCGGATCGTCACGGTCGACGGGGCCCGCGGCCTGACGCTGTTCGACGTGTTCGGCTACGGCTTCCACGACGGGCTTGTCGTCCGCTCCGGCGGGGTCACGGCGTTCAACCTCGGTACGGACAACCTCGGCGGCGACGGCCACACCGTCGACGCGGGCGACACGGCGAAGGTCACCGCGGTCAACGTGATGCGCTACAACGGCGCCACGCTGCGCGGCCCGGCACGGCTGATCAACGTGATGGCGATCAACATGGCACAGCAGACGGTCCGCGCAACCGCGGAACCGGCGGAGGGCGGCACCGTGTCCATCGGCGGCTACGAGACCGAGCCGGGGAAGTACGAGAAGGGCAGCACGGTCACGTTCACCGCGCGACCCGCGGCCGGATACCGCGTCACCGGCTGGACGGTGAACGGCGCCGACGCGGGCGGTGAAGCCGAGCTCAAGCTCAGCGTGAGCGCGGACCTGACGGTGACGGCACGCTTCGCGAAGGTGGACTGAGTCCCGGAGGCGGGACGGCTCACCGTGGCCGGGGCGACTCATGTCGTCCCGGCCACCGGGCGTCAACCCCGGGCTCGGCGAGCGGCACGGACGGGCGGGGAGTCCGCGACACCGGTCGCAATCGGCGGTGGGTCTGGTCGGGTCAGCGTTGAGGCGTCATACCCGTGCCGACGGCGCTGGCGCTGTGGTGTCACCGGCAGGGCCCACCCTCACGACCAGGCTGTGCGCGCAAATCGTTAAGATGCTCCCGAAATCTAGGAGGCGATGTCAAGAGTTCGCCCTGCGGCCGTCAGTCCTCCGGGTGGATTGACGGCGTACGAGGCGCGCCGGGACGACCAGCTCGGTGGACGGCTCGTCGATGGCGCCGCGCACCCGTTCGAGCAGCCGCACGGCCGTGACCTGGCCGATCTCGCGTGCCGGGTTGGCCATGGTGGTCAGGCCGGGCGAGACCATGCCGGCGGCGTCGATGTCGTCGAAGCCCATCACGGCCAGATCCTCGGGGACGCGCAGGCCCCGTTGCGCCGCCACGTCCAGGGCCCCGATCGCCATGACGTCGTTCGCGCACAGGACGGCGTCGGGCGGCTCCGCGAGCTCCAGCAGCCGTGTCACGCCCTCCGCGCCGCCCGCGCGGCTGAAGTGGGTGTGCGCCACGAGGGCCTGGCCGGCCGCCACGCCAGCGGCGGCGAGCGCCGCGCGGTAGCCGGCCACGCGCTCGGCCGCCGGGCCCTCGGCG
>NZ_JBFAMX010000517.1:0-7413 GCF_040659615.1 Nonomuraea sp. NPDC049784 | reverse complement strand
CGGTCAGCTCGTATTCCTGGCCTGAACGCCTCACCAGGCCGCCGGCCACGGCCGCGTGGAGGAAACGCTCTAGCTTGCCGACGTCGACGACTGGAGCCTCGGCGTTGATCCTGAGCCAGTCGGCGAGTTCGAGTCCGGTGGCTGGCCCCTGCGCCAGGCGATCGGCCAGGCTCAACTCGCAGAAGGTGTACAGCACGGTGTTGAGTGCGGCGGCGTCTTGGATGCGTTGGATGTGCCTGCGGCCGTCCTCGGTTGCGCGGTCGGGCGCGGATTGACCGACGGCGTGCGGTTTGGGGGTCTTCATGGGGCGCACTCCTGCTGGCTCGTGGTGGTGGAGGAGGACGGCGATGCTTCGGGTGTGGCAGTAAGAGAGGGCATCGGCAGCAACATGGAGCAGACATCGAGGGAGTGGTGCAGGTAGTTGCGTTCCTGCATCTGGTCGGCGACCCGCTGAAGGCGGTTACGGGACAGCTCTAGTGGAAAGGTGCCGAGTGTGATCGACTCTGCGGTCTTGGTGTCCAGCTTGGGGATGTACCCGAGCAGCGCCTTCGTCACGAGGGCGCGGTTGCCGTCCACGGCCCACTGGGCACAGGACATCGCGATCTGGAAGCGAGTGAGCAGGTCCTTGTGCTTGCCAGCCCATGTCTTGGTGGTGGCCCAGCCGGCGATGGGGAAACGTTCCAGGGCGCTGGCCATGACGTCGGCGAGAGTACGGCCGCCGTACTGGCTGGCGTAGGAGGTAATGAAGGGCTCGGTCATCCATGCGGCGTCGATACGCTCAGCAGGCGGTGCGGTCCTGCTCTTTTCCAGCTGTTCGGTCATCTTCTGCAGCGGGACGGCCTTCATGGTGACGTCGTTCTTGGTCAGGCCGTACTCTGCCAAGACGTATTCCGTGCTCAGGGTGCCGATAGAATCGAGCGTCACGACGGCGACCGTTTTCCCCCGCAGATCAGCGGGCGTGCGCAAAGGGCTGTCCTTGCGCACCATGAGCTTGAACGTGTTCCGGTCGGCTTGGTAGGCGTCGGCGAGAAACTTGAGTACGCCCGGAGTGGCCGCCTCAAACTGAAGGGCCGTCACGTAATTCATGATCGCCACGTCGAGTTTGCCGGCCTGCAAGAGCGGCAGGGCCGCGCCGCCGCCCTGAACGAAGCTCGTGTTGGCGCGAAGCCCTTGCCGCTCGAGGTAGCTCCCCTTCGATGCGGCCACCTGCAGGGTCGCGGCCTCGGGAATGTACATGCTGCCGACATTGATCGGCGTCAACTGTCCGCCGGGAGATGGCATGCGTTCGCTGCACAAGGAGTCAGGGCTGCGTGAGCATCCACTCAGCACGACCGTAAGTACGATGAGCGCCACAAGGAGTAGGTGTCTTATGCGTTTCATGAGGCGATCCATCAAGTAGCGGAAGACGAGGGGGAAGAGCGCCGTGGGTCGCAGCCTGGGATGGTCTCTGCCGCCGTGCGCAGCCAGTGCCACGCGATGCACGGCAGGGCGGTCAACTCGGTGGCTCCTCCGTCTGGGCGGCTGAGCACGTGCCGGTTAGAGGAATCAGAATGAGAAGGGTCAGCCCGGCAGGCAGTGCCGCCGTGGTCGCCACCTGCAAGCCGCTCTTCCAGGCCAGTGCGCGATGCTGAGCCTCGGTGCGTAGCAGGCCGGACAACATCGCCAGCAGGCCCAGGTCCAGGTAGTCGGTCGCCTCCGTCTCGTGCGGCTCACCGAGGACTGTCTCGACCAGCCACACCTGGCTGTCAACGTGCATGACCTGGGCCAGGCCCTGCAGCAGGCGCTCCGCATGCGTGTCATCGCAGTACTGCAGGACCCGTTCGGCGATGTAGACGTCTTGGCCTGTTGGCAGGTCATCGGCGCTGAAGATGTCGCCGGGGATGACCGTGCACCGCAAGCGGAGACCATGCGTATCGATGACATCGGCCGCGAACGAGGCCGGGCCGGGCCGTTCCACCAGACTGCCCTGGAGCTCTGGATCGTCAAGCAGGAGGGACGCCAGCAGGTGTCCGTGGCCGCCGCCGATGGCCGCCACGGACTTGGTCCCCTCATTCACGAGCAGCCGCGCGGACAATTCGCCGGCGAACGCCGCGGTGTGCCGGGCCGCTACCCGGTAGAACAGCTCGGCCAATCCAGGATCATGATCCAGTCTGTCGAACATGGATTCGACAGCGCCATCGGTTACGCGCACACCGTTGGCGCTGAGCAGTTCTGTTGGCCCGCGTCCCAGCACGGCGGAGGTCAGATTTCGCGCAGCGTTCCACGACCAGGGATGGGCAGTCAGCATGACCTGGTCCCACCAGACGCCAGCCTCAGTACTGATCACGGTGCGGCCTGCTGAGGTCAGGGAGTAGTAACCGCGCTTATCCAGGCGCACCAGGCCGCACCGGACCATCGGACGCATCATGCGTGCCACGTCCGGAGCGCACGCCAGTACGTACACCTCCGACGCATCCGGGGAGGGACTGTTCACGCCTTCCCAGGAGTCATGGTGGTGCTGTCGCCAGCAGTACGCCGTCAGCGCATCGAGCGGTACGGGATGCGTCATGCGCGCGAGGAAATCGGCGATTTTCAGTTCGGCGAACGCGATGAGAGCGCAGAAGTCCCAGAATCCTGCGTACAACGCAGGCAGATTTGCCAATTCTGAGGAGAGCGCCGGCACGACCTCATGGGGCCTCCTCTCTCGGTCAGGGTGGCTGCGTTGCGGCAGTCTCCTCCTGCTCATGACCGCCCCAGCATTGGCGAGGAAGACGGTGTCGCCGCCGGCGACGTGGTGGCTGGCGCTGGTGACATCGGTGCCGTGATGGTGGGGAGCGGGGCGGGCACCAGCATCGCCTTGACGTCGACCGGCTTGTCCAGCTGCTCGTAGGTGTACACGAGGCTGGCCAGGTGCCGCAGGTCGGCGACGTTGAACTGGGTGGGGAATCTGCCCAAGGTGATCCGCTGCAGCACATCGGGCTTGATCTTGGTATAAGTGCGCATCACGTCGAGGACCTCGGCGCGATCGGCGGCGGCGTCGTGCTGGCCGCGGAGAAGGGCGCGCTGCAGGCGCTGCACGATGTCGCAGTTGTTGCGAGCGTAATCGGCTGTCAGGCCCCATCCGGCGATGGGGAGCAGCGCCGCCTCACCGGCCATCACCACGTCGTAGAGCTCTCGTCCGCCCCGGTCTCGCCAGTCGGTGATGAAGGGCTCGGTCATCCATGCGACGCCGGTCATGCCTTGGTCCAGGTTGTGGGACATGTCGGGCAGCGCAACCTCCGCGAACGCGACACGGCCGTCACTGACGCCCTCGGCCTTCAGCGCCATCTTGGTTGTCAGGGTGCCGACGCTGTGCAATGTGGCCACGGCGACTTTGGTGTCGGTCGTCGCCAGATCGGCCAAGCGGTGGATCGGACTGTTGGGCGTGGTCATGAGCTTGAACGCGCCTGGTGCTCCCTGATAGGCAGGCGCGATGACCGTGAGCGTTCCCGGGGATTTGCTCTGGGCGATGAAGGCGGTGACGTAGTTGACGATGCTGGCTTGGAGCTGGCCGCCTTTCATCATGTTGATGGCTGGGCCGCCGCCTTGCACGGTGACCGGTTCGACGGTCAGGCGTTCTGCGGTGAAGTACCCCTTCTTCATGGCGATGTAGAAGGCAGCGGAATCAGCGATCGGCATGACGCCGACTTTGAGCGTGACCGGCTCGGTGCTCGCGCGTGCGTCACTCGTTGCCGCGCAGGCCTTGGTGCCAGCGGTCGGGGCGGCGCCTCGTGGCGCGGATGTCACTTGATGATCAGTGTTGCCGGTGCAGGCGCCAAGAGCGGCGCTCAGGAGAAGCACCGTCATACACCGACTTACTTTACGTGTTTTCATGATCGCTTTCAGTGAAGATGGGTGGGTGAGAAGAGGGAGGCAAGCCGCATCACTGGGGTGGAATGCCTCGTTTGTTCGCCCGGACCTGCCTCCTATGTCGCGGTAAGCGGGCAGCCCGCACGGACGCCGCCCTTCCTCGAGCGCCGAGCGAGGGTCGGGCAGAGAGCAACGCCGGAATACCGAAAGTCGCCCGGAGGCAGCACGTCTGCTGGCCACGGAGAGGTGATAGGCGAACGGATATCGAACCAGTCGCTGCCCGCCCGTACCCAGTTGACGACTCTGGTTGGCGGGCAACGCACCGGCAAGCGAGACCTCCTTTCACATGGGGTTGCGCCGCAGGTGGCGCCTCTGCGGCAGCGATGCCGGCGACTACATCGGCCGCTCGTCACACGGCCATCGGGATCTGTGCCCCGCGCTGGCTGATTTGGACCCCAGACAGCGCGGGACGCAGCCCTCGCATCCGACCCATCCGGGTCCCGCCGTCATCCGAGCACGCGGCCATCCCGGGCAGCGGCATCGGCTGTCTTGTCACATGGCCGTTGAGGATGTGCGCACGTAGGTACCTCAATCGGCCGCGCATGGTTATGGCCGACGGGCCCGCCAAGGGGTGATCACAGGGCCCGCGTTCGCCACACCACGCCTATCGGTCGTCGCCGCGGAAACTCGGCACCTTCGCGCCGCAACGACGAACGTCTGCCATCGCCTCCCGATCGGAGCGGGCCGGGTCACCAGATCCGCCCCGCGCACGGCTCACGCACCCTCGTACGCGCCGAACCATGTTCGCGACATCCGCTCACGCGATCGATCCGGACCACTGCCGACGTCAGGGCACATATGCCGTTCCCGAACCGTTCGGCCTCTCGATCACTTGACCAGGCCGCTTCGCCGCCGCAGCGGGCGTAGTCGATCTGGCGCAGATCAGCAGACTGTCGCCATGCGAGCGATGGCGCGCGATCGGATGCGCCGTCGCCCTTGAGCACGGCCGGTGGCGGCAGTCGTGCATGTGCCAGCGGAGTAGGGCCGGCACATCGAGGGCCGAGGAGCCCGGCGCACGGCTTTCCGTGTTCGATGGCGGTGAGGTGCGTTGCTGCGTTGCGGTGCACCGATGGGCCCTCAGTGCGCGCCAGGACGCGCACGGGCCGTTTCGGGCCGCTCATTGGAGGGCTGAGGGCCATGCCGCAACCCTATTCCAACCCATATCGTCCTGTCACTACCTGTACCTACCTGGGTAGCATTATTCCAGGTCACATAGGGTCGGCCCATGGGTATTGACCTGCTGGGACCGGACCCGATCTACCGACAGCTCGCGGCCGTTATCCGTAAGCGGGTCAATGACGGCACCTACGCACCCGAACGAGGTCCCATTCCTTCGGAAGCGGCTTTGTGCGAGGAGTTTGGTGTTTCCCGCAACACCGTGCGTTCCGCCGTTCGGGCATTGAACGAGGAGCATGTGCTGCGCACGGTCATGGGGCGCGGCACCTTTGTCAACCCGATCGATCGACGGATCGCCGCCGTCATCGTTGATCGGATCAGCGTCGGCACCTACCGGCCCGGCCGCGCGCTTCCGTCCGAGGCGGCGCTGGCTAAGGAGCAGGATGTGGGGCGCGACAGTGTGCGCTCAGCAATCGCCCGCCTGACCGAGGATGGTGTGTTGCACACTGTCGAAGGCCAGGGAACGTTCGTCTCCCAGCGTGAAGATGCTGCACCGCACGAGTAGCACCGCGGGAGCTCGAAGGCTGTCGTTAAGCCGATCATGAGATCTGCCCGGGCGCAGACACAGCCAACGCAGTTCAGGCTCGAGACGCACCCGCCCGAATCGAGCCAGGTCAGGTGCTGTGGAAACCTGGACGTCGATCTCGGACCTGCCGTGTACCGTGAGCATGCTGGCACGTCGGCGCACTCACTCGCCCTCTAATAGTTCTTCAGGCTTCGGGCGCCATTCACCGGGGAGCCCGTCGTAGCGGCGCCATAGCAGCCAGGCTGCCTGGTATGACTTCCCCAGCCGCTCCGATGTCCTCAGCGAGCCCGCATCTCTACTGTGCAGCCCCTCGGTCGGCGGGGCGGCCGATTCGCCACCGTCGCAAGAAGAGTGGAATCGATCAGGGAATGCGCGCCGGCGTGGGTGAGGAACGCACGAGTGGGTCATGGTCGTCGTCGAGAGTCCGGTCGAGAAGCTGGTCGCCGGTGTCGCGGATGAGGGTTGGTGGTCGTGACATGCTGGTTGTTCATCGTCAGGCTGCTGGTCTCGTAGGAGACGGTGTCGCTGCTCGAACATTCTGCGAAGACGCGTTTGACCAGGCGGATCACCCGCTGTTGGGTAGCGGTGCGCCGCTCCTCGTGCTCTTGGCGAGCTCGTTGTAGCGCGGTGCCGTGCCGCAGATAGACGGGGTTGAACCCCAGATGAGTCCCGAGGCATGCCGCAACCTTGCCACCCGCGCCGGGACAGCGCTCATGCCGCCGCCGGCCGAGGGGATTACGCATGCGGAGATCAAGATCTGTGATCACGCTTTGCGCAGATCTTGCAGTCCACGCCGGGCGGTGCCAGATCGTCGCAGCCGCGGCCACCCACATGAGCGGCGGCCTCAAGCCGATTCCGCCAGGAGCACCCCGTCGATCTCCTCGGACTCCTCCTGCTGCTCGGCCGCCTCGGCCTTCTGCAGCGCTTCGCGGATCGTGCGGGTGTCGGTCTGGGCCCGGGCCGCCAGTACGGCAATGGTCACGCCAGCCCGTCGGCAGGCCAGCAGCGCCCGATTGCGCTCGCGGCGGGCCGAGTCCTCCTGACCCAGGCATCGCCGGCGTTCGGAGGCCAGCAGCTCGCCGAGCGCCCGCTGGTCTGCGGCTTCCTGCTGGGCTTGGCGCCAGGCGCGGCTGACCTCACTCAATTCGAGCAGCGCCTGGCGGCCATCCTCGAGCGACACTTCACCCACCGGCGTCGACAGCGATCCTGTGACCGTACCCACGTCCAGGTCCGCCCATCGGGCGATCTCTCCTGGCGTGTAGCCCGAGGCGGCACACCGTGCGATGAGCTCGTTACGCCGCTCCTGACGGGCGCGCTCGTCAACTTTGGCTTGGCGGCGGTTGGCCTCGTGCTCACTGACCCTTTGGCCGGCCAACGCACTGCGCTGCCGCGCCTCGCGCCAGCGCGCCACACTGATCGCCAGTTGCCGCAACTCCGCTTCGGCACCCGGATGTTCGCCTAGGTCACTGGTACTGGTACTGGTCATCGTGTAGATCAGCGAGCCGCTCACCTCGGCGGTCTCGGCGATGATGCCAGTCGGCAGACCGTCACGCACGCAGGCCAGCATCGCCTCATCACGATCGGCGCAGGCTCGCCTCTCCCCGGCACCGGCCTTGGTCTTGAGCTCGGTGACCAGGACGCACAGCATCTGATCATCGCGATAGGAGGCTTCTGCCTGCCGCCACAGGCGGGCCGCGGCGGCCACCTCTTCTAATGCGTGGGTTGGGGTGGTCATGGGAGTGGCCGCCACGGGGGTACGGCGCAGGACCAGGTTGACCGCGTTGCGGGTCAAGCCGGTGGCCGCCGCGAGTTCGGGGGCGCCA
>NZ_JBFAMX010000516.1:0-7423 GCF_040659615.1 Nonomuraea sp. NPDC049784 | reverse complement strand
GGCCTGCTGCAGGCCACCGAGTGGCTCGGCGCCCACGCCGTTCTGATCGGCGACTACGAGCAGGCGACCCACCTGCACCGCGACGGGCTGCGCATGGCTGGAGAGCTCGGGCTCTGGCCCGAGTTCTCCGGGCGCCTGTCCTGGCTGGGCTGGATCGCCATGGAATGCGGCGACTATCCGTCGGCGCGTGAGCACTGCGAGCGGGGGCTTCGGCTCGCCACAGAGCAGGGCTCCCCCCTCGGCGCCGTGTTCGCGGAGATGGGGCTCGCCTTCGCCGCTCGCCGGGAGGGCGACCTGGACGCGGCCGAGGCCCACCTGCTGAACCTCATGGACGCCGCCCAGCACCACACCGGACCGGGACGCCCTCTGTACGCGCCGAGCGTCCTTGCCGAACTCGGCTATGTCGAGGAACTGCGCGGCAACCCCGCAGGAGCCGTGGCCCGGCACATGGAAGCCTTCGCCATCGCGCGGGACCTGAGCGCGGGTGCGGACCTCGCGCAGGCCCTGTCCGGTCTCGCCGGCGCCTGCGCACTCGACGGCCACCCCCACGAGGCCGCCCAACTGCTCGGGGCAGCCGCGGCGGCCCGCGAGTCGATCCCGAAGGCGGTCACGCCTGCCGAACAGGGCGACCTGGACAGGATCGCCCTCGCGACCCGTTCCACACTCGGCGAGGAGGGGTATGCTGCGGCGTTCGCCCACGGCCGCATGCTCCGTCCCGACGAGGCCCGCGCCCTCCTCGATCGACCCGGACGATTCGTGACGGCTCGATAGGGCTCGCCAGTTCCGGCGTCGGCTGAAGGTCATCTGCGATGGCCAGGACGACATCGGGCCCAGAGCATGCGGATCACCGGACGCCGAAGGCTCGGGGCCGGGCTCCCGGGGGCGAGGCAGCGGGTGAGTTCGATCGATTTATCACACTCTTGGCCGGGCCGTACAACCCGGCCAAGGGGTGGCCCTACTGACCGTGGTCAGCGGGCGCGTCAAGAAAGATCGATGTCGGGGCGTCCTGGAGCGGGGAATATCGCAGGGAGATGTGGCTAGAGGCCGCTAAATGTCCGAATGCTGCATTCGAGTGTGGAAGGGGACTCATGAGGACGCGCCGAGAAGACCATGACGAAGCCGATGCTCATCGCTCTGAGGGGATGCCGCCAGAGGAGTGCTCGCGACGGAGCTTCCTGGCGTACTCGGCAGCGGGCGCCACAGTGCCGTTCCTCGCGGAGCCCGCAACAGCCCAAACGGCTGAGGAGGCGCCCGCGAGGACGAATTTCGTCGTGCAGGCGACGCCGTCGTGGAACTTCGTCCACCGCGAGAACGGCTCGGAGGAGATGAAGTGGGGCCCGGTCGGGCGGGCTCCCCTGTCGGGCGAACCCGTCGAGTTCGGGGAATTCGTTCCCAACGATCGGATGTACATCCACAACAGGGCCCGCCCGCCGCAGCTCGACCGCCGGACATGGCGGCTCAAGCTCAGCGGCGACGCGCTCAGGCGCCCCCGCTCGTTCACCTACGACGAGCTGCTGGCGATGCCGAGCGTGACGGTGAAGCGCACGATCGACTGCGGCGCCAACTGCGCCGCCTTCTTCCCCAAACTGCCACCCGGCGGCACTGACAACCGCTGGCTTCCCGTCGGCTACACCCAGTGGCACTTCGGCGCGGTGGGCGCGGCCGAATGGACGGGAGTGCGGGCCAAGGACGTGCTGGCCGCTGCCGGAGCGGAATCGCCGATGGACGTGAAGTTCACCGGTCTGGACGTCATCGTCAATCACAGCTTCCCCGGCGGGACGACCCGTTACTCCCAGGTCGTCTCCGCCGACAAGGTGCTCAAGGACGACACCCTGCTGGCATACCGCATGAACGGGGCCGATCTGCCCGTCGACCACGGCTACCCGCTGCGCCTGATCCTTTCGGGATGGGCCGCCGTCACCTACATCAAATGGCTAGGTGAGATCGAGGTGTCGAAGCACCGCATCGCGCCGACCGGGCTGCAGACCAGGCATGTGCTCGTCGGCCCTGCCTATCCCAACCCGGTCCCCTTGAGCGTCGGCCCGGTCCGCAGCGCCATCGAGCACGACCCGGAGATCACGCTCCATCCCGGCAACATCACCCTGCGCGGGCGTGCGTGGTCGGGGGCAGGCGCCATCGAGCGCGTCGATGTCTCCGTGGAGAAGCTGGTCGCTCCCGGGCGCTGGGTCACCGAGATGCCCTGGCGTCAGGCGAAGCTGCTGAGCGCGCCCGAGCCCTACATGTGGGTGCGGTTCGAGGCGCCCTGGCCCGGGGTCAAACCGGGGCAGTATCGCGTGATGTCGCGCGCGAAGGACAAGGCCGGTCGTGTCCAGCCCCGCCCGGAGGATGTCGTGTGGAACCAGCACGGGCTCGGCTACAACGGCCACTACCCGCTGGATGTGATCGTCGTTCCGGACAGTGACATGCCATGACTGGCCGTCAGTCCGCGAATCGCAGTTCTCCCGCCCCATAGGCCTGGTCAGGCCAGGAACTCGGCAAGCGGAAAGGACCGGTGTGAGCGCGGCGGGATCAGGAAGTTCTGCCGATGCGTCGTGTGCACGACAGAGTTCAAGCCGGCTCCCGCGGAGCGCGGGGAGAAAGGGGCGCGCTTGCCGCCGGGAAACTCGCCGTCCATGGCGAGGCGCACGCGATTGAAGATCTCGGTGGTCGGAGCGAAGAGCAAGAAATGCAGTCCGGCAGCCTCCTGTCTACTGTGGTGGTCTCCAACAGGATCCGAAGTGTAGTGGAACGGATTGTCGACCGTAGAGAAGTCCCCGCGGTTGGTGATGGCCGTATTCACGGGATAGACATGACCGTAGTTGCTGGTCATTTCCTGCTGCAGACGATTCACGGGCTGCATACTTCCGTTGTGCCCGTAAGAGTGGTATTTCTGCACGTCGCGAAGGACGTCGGCCTCATTTTCCTCGGGTGGATCCGCCGTGACTGTTCCCGGCGGGAACGAAACTCCTGGGCGGAACATCGCGTGGGTCCGGTCATCGAATTTCGGAAACGTTTTGGAGTACCAGGCGACGAGGTCTTCGAACAGGTGCGACAGGGGCATGATGGTGCCGTGCTTGAAGTATCCATTGGGCCACTGGTCGGTCCAGCCAGGAAACGTCTCGAGGTTGGAAACCGGGATGGAGCTCTCCGCGTCCCTGAGTGTGGTTGTGAATCCGAGGAAGATCGGCGCCTGCCGAGGAATCAACTTCGCGCCGGGAATGCCGCCCTTGATTGCCAGCTTGCTCGCCAGCCCTTGCCGCCCGGTGTGCGCGCCACCGGTGAAGCCTCGGCGAATGCTGGTTACCCTGAACAGGTTGCCCGCTTGATTGCCTCCCGTTCCGAACAGGGCGTTCGTGGCGGCCATGATATGGGCGAGTGAGTCGCTGCGCAGCAGTACTGCCACGTCATTCTGCTCCAGGCGAACCGGCCCGAAGCCGGGAGGCGGCTCATCACTCGGAAATGTCCTGGACTCCTGCAGCGCATAGACGGTCCGACCGCGCTCCTTCGAGGTGATCAAGTCCACCGGCAAATATGCCGGATACGACGTGCCGGCCTCGAAATAGCCCGAACCCTTCTCGAGCCTGGGGATGTAATGCTCGAAATAAGGAAGTCCCCAGGCCACCGTGATGGTCACTCCGCCCGGGGCGGACGGGAACTGCTGTTCCAGGCGTTGCAGCACTCCTTCCAGGTGCCGCTGCGCCTCCTGCAAAGGCTTCACCTTTCCCGGAACGTTCAGCTTCGCCGTGATGACATGAGCGTGGAAGGGCGGGATCGCGACCGGCATCGTGCCCTTACTGCTGGCGATTCCGGAGCCGTCGTCCATGATGACGCGCGGCTGCGGGATAGCATATTGTTCCGGCGGCAAGGGCAGGCGAGTCGGCGCCGCCGGCCGCTCGGGCGCTCTGATCAGCGCGTCGACGAGCTCGTAGATTCCCGCGGAAGCCAGGGCCGCGGCGAGTGTCCCCCCGGCAAGCAAGTGCCGCCTGCTCGGCATCCCATAATTCTGCGCCCCAGATGAGTCGCTTCCGTCGCTTCCCGCCATGTCGGCGTTGTACCACCTCATCAGCCAATCAAACGTTTTCGTTCCGCCGCCGCTTGAGACGAACGCCCGAAATATCAGTATTCGCGAAGATTGAGCGTAATGAGATCCGGTGCATTTGTTTGCGAGACATGCGTGCGCCTAATGGCCAACCGCGGGTCAGCCTCCACTGGCAATGGTGATTCGCCTGCACAAACTAAAGCGGCTCTGGATCACGTCGGAGATTCGTACAGATTTATCCCGGCTTCCGGAGGCAAGGGCAGTGATCGTGGTAGCCCGAACGACGGAACACGCTGTTTTCGAAGCGTGTCATGGCGCAGGTCCGGTCGCCTCGGGTGGCGAGGACGTCGTGCGACATCTCACCGCACCGGCGCGGTACGGAGGTGGCGGCGCGCCGCACGTACGACGTGGCGACTACCCCGCATGAGTTCGTACGACCGGTGGCGTAGCGGAGAAGGCGACGGCCGGCGGATTTTGTCAGACCCCGCTGCCAGGATCCTGAGGACTTAAGGGCGGCGGTAAGGCGACGGGAACGAAGCCGTAAGCGCCCTCCAGCACAGTGGTCACAGATCACCGGAGAGAAGGGCCGAGAAGATGAGCCAGCCGTACATCGTCCAGGACGAGATCGCGCTTCCCGGGTTCGCCGGGGCCGTGCACCTGCCGGGCGGGGCCGGATACGACGAGCTTCGCCGCTCGCTCAACCCGCGAGTCGACTCGCGCCCGGCCGTGGTGGCCGAGGCGCACAGTGTGCGGGATCTGCGGACCGCCCTGCTGGCGGCCAGGCAGCACGGGGTGCCGTTCGCGGTGCAGGCGACCGGGCACGGCACGCACGCCGCGTGCGACGGCGGCGTCCTCGTCAGGACGTCCCCCATGGCGTCGGTGTTAGTGGACCCGGACCGGCGGATCGCCCGTGTCGGGCCTGGCGCGCTGTGGGGCGAGGTGATCGCCGCCGCCGCGCCGTTCGGGCTGGCGCCGCTGTCCGGGTCGTCGCCGTCCGTCGGCGTCACCGGATACACGCTCGGCGGCGGGCTCGGGTGGCTGGCGCGCAAGTACGGGTTCGCGTCCGACAGCGTGGTGCGGGCCGAGGTGCTGCTGGCGGACGGCCGGCACGTCGTGGCGAGCGCCGGCAGCCACCCTGAGCTGTTCTGGGCGTTGCGCGGGGGCGGCGGCGGGTTCGGCGTCGTCACCTCGCTGGAGTTCCGCCTCTACCCCGTGGAGAAGGTGTACTCCGGGTTCGCGTACTTCCCCATCGAGGCGGCCGGCGAGACGCTGAGCGCGTACCGGAGCTGGATCGAGCACGCTCCCGACGAGATCAGCACGGCGGTCGTGCTCAAGCGGATGCCCGGCGACGCGCCCGAGCCGGTTCGGGGCAGGCACGTCGTCATGGTCAAGGTGGTGCACGCGGGCGACGCGGCGGAGGCCAGGCAGCTGCTGGCGCCGCTGTGGAAGGCGGCGGGCCCGGCGCTGCTGGACGAGACGCGCCCCAGCACGTACGCGGCCACGTCCATGGGCGGCACGCCCAACCGGCACATGGACATGTTCGAGACCGTGCCCGACGAGGTGATCGGCACGCTGGTGCGGGCCGCGGACCACGCGCAGACCGTGGAGATCCGCCACTGGGGCGGCGCGACGAGCCGCCCGGGTCCGGAAGCAGGGCCCGTCAGCCACCGCGCCACCAAGCTGTCGGTCATCGTGGACACGCCGGTGCCGGGGCTGCCCGAGGCGCTGCGCCCGTACGCCAATGGGGGCACGTTCCTGAACTTCCTGGCCGACACGTCGAGGACGGCGGCCGCGTACACGGCGCCTGACTACCGGCGGCTGCGCGACGCCAAGCGGGCCTTCGACCCCGACGGCTTCTTCCGCGTCGGTCACGTCACCCGCTGAGCGAGCGGTACGCCGCTCCCGGATGGGTGGGCGGGAGGCGGTGGATGCCGGGGCCGAGCAGCCGCTCGCGGAGGGTCGAGTCGGTGTACTCCGTGCGGTAGCGGCCCCTGCGCTGCAGCTCGGGGACCACCAGCTCGATGAAGTCCTCCGCCGTCCCCGGCGACAGGTACTGCATCAGGTTGAAGCCCGCGGCGCCCGTCTCGTCCGCCCAGCGCTCGATCTCGTCGGCCACCCGCTCCGGCGGGCCCGCCACGAAGAACGGCCCCTGCCCGATCCGCCCGACCGACTCCAGCACGTCGCGCACCCGCAGCCCCCGCCCCACCAGGGGCCGGATGGCGCGCTCGGTGAAATCGCCGCCGCGGGCCACGATGTCGTCGATCAGCTCCTCCGGGTCGTACGCCGCCAGGTCGATGCCGCTCCCCCGCTGCGCCAGGAAGCCCTCCGCCCTGATGTGCCGCTGCAGATCGGTGACCTTGGCATCCGCCTCCTCCTGGGTCCTGCCCACGATGACCGACGCTCCCGGGAAGACTTTCACGTGGTCCGGGTCACGCCCGTGCGCGACGGCCCGGCGCCGCAGATCGGCGATCTCCTCGCGCAGCGCCTCCAGGGAGAGCGGCCCGGTGAAGACGGCCTCGGCGTGCCGCGCCGCGAAGTCCTTGCCGCGCTCGGAGTTGCCCGCCTGGTAGATGACCGGCGTACGCTGCGGCGACGGCTCCGACAGGTGCGGGCCCGCGACCCTGAAGTGCTTGCCCACGTGGTCGATGGCGTGCACCTTGGCAGGGTCGGTGTAGACGTGGCGCTCCCGGTCGCGCACCACGGCACCGTCCTCCCAGCTGCCCTCCCACAGCTTGTAGAGCACCTCCAGGTACTCCTCGGCGATCTCGTACCGCAGGTCGTGCTCGATCTCGTCGTCGAGCCCGAAGTTGCGGGCGGCGCTGCGGAGGTAGGAGGTGACGACGTTCCACGCCACCCTGCCCTTGGTGAGGTGGTCGAGGGTGGACATGCGGCGGGCGTGCGCGAACGGCGGCTCGTACGTGGTGGAGAACGTCACCGCGAACCCCAGGTGCCTGGTCACCGCCGCCATCGCGGGCACGACGAGCAGCGGGTCGTTGGCCGGGATCTGCACGGCCTCGCGGATGGCCGTCTCGGGGCCGCCCCGGTAGCGGTCGTACGCGCCGACCACGTCCGCCAGGAAGACGGCGTCGAACAGGCCGCGTTCGAGGAGCTTCGCCAGGTCCGTCCAGTAGTCCAGGTCGGTGTAGCGGTGGCGGTTGTTGGCGGGGTGCGTCCAGAGGCCGTGCTGGATGTGGCCGACGCAGTTCATCTCGAACAGGTTGAAGTGGATGATCCGGCTCATCGGGGGAAGCTCCTCGGGGCGATGCCGTTGAGGTGGAAGTCGCCGACGTCGTGCACCTTCAGCCGGCGTGGGTCGTGGACGGTGTGCGTGCGGGCGTTGCGCCAGTGCCGGTCGAGGTTGAGCCGGCGCAGGGCGGCGCCCGC
>NZ_JBFAMX010000515.1:0-7433 GCF_040659615.1 Nonomuraea sp. NPDC049784 | reverse complement strand
CTCCCGCCCGCGTACGGAGGCGGCGCGGTGTGCAGCGACCGTCATGGTCGACTTCCTCCAAGGGTTTGGATCGGGCGGCCGGCCACGCGGTCCGCGATGATGTGGCGGATCCGCTGGGTCAGGACGGCGCGTCGCCGGATGACGTCGCCGTGACGCTCATTGGACAGGTCGGCGGGGTAGTGCCGGGCCAGGTTGTTGGAAATGACGTGGAGGTAGCCGAATCTGATCCCCGCCTGGCGCGCGGCCGCCCCCATGGGGCCGATCTCCGGGTCGACGAAGGCGTACTCGGCATGCTTGGCCAGCCAGTCACGGTTCTCCAGCAGAATCGACGCGGAGGTGACGTGGAGGCCGCTGTGCACGCCGGGCTGGGCGGCGGCGAAGTCACCGAAGAAGTCGTCCCAGGTGACGAGAGCGCCGCTGACGAGGCTTTCGTTGCCGGTGGCGAGGAGCGTGTTCGGCTCGATCTCGGGGGCTAGCGCCCCTACCTTGCCGACGTAGACGACGTCGCCGGCGCCGAGCTCGGCCAATCGGGCGACGACCCGGCCTGCGACGTCGCCCCAGATGCTGTGCAGGAAGCCGAGGTAGACCACCCGGCGGCCATGCAGCACGGCGCGCTGCCAGGCGTAGCCTTTTCCGCGGGTCCACACACCGTCGTCGGGGGTGAGGTACTGAAGACCCCAGCCGACCCCCTACAAACGGTGACCTACCAGTTCGGGCCTGCCGATTATCAACTTGTGGGTTTGATCCTGTTAGCGTCGGTGTCTTCGGCGAAGACGTGTGCATGCAGGACCCGCAAGAGGCCGGACTGGGCGTCGAGACGTGTGAGTGCCGTGCTGGTCGAGCAGGTCGGCGATGCTGCAGGTGGTGCGGTAGGCGGTGGTCCGGTTGGCTTGGAACAGGATCGCCAGGGGCTCAGCCTCGCGTCCCACTCGCCCGGCCCTGCTGGCATCAATCCGCCCCTACCGTTTGCTCGCAACGCGCAGTAACACGACGGTCTTTCATTGTGATATGGGTATGGGTCCTCGCTTCCCCTGAGGCGGCGGATGTGGCAAGCGATGCGCTCAATACGAGGCCGAGGCAGGGGACGTTGATGATTGATACAGCGGGATCCAGCCCCGAGCCGGAGAGCCGGGCCAGGTCAGCGCCGAGCCCAGGCGGCGAAAACTGGGTCACCCATGTGCTCTTTGAGCTAGCCCCGGGCGAAGACAGCGGCTCGGAGACGCTGGGACGTTACCGCTATCAGGCGGAGGTGGCCGCACGCGACTGTCTAGCAATGCTCACACAGGACACCATCGACTTCATCGTCTGTGAATGGCACGAAGACTTTGTTGTGGCGTTCACTGATGGGTCGGTGGAGCTGGTCTCGGTGAAACACCGGGAAGAGGACCAGGGCCCTTGGACGATCGCAGAGTTGTGCAAGAGCGGCGGTCTGACGCATCTCTTCGACCGCTGGTGTGCGTGCGAGTGCGCGTCGAATGTCCGGTTGAGGCTGGCGACGAACGCGGCGCTGAACCCGGCCAATGGTAATGCGGCCACGCTGGCGCGAATGTGCGGTCCGCAGCCGGAAATTCCCGGCGGGTTGGCCGACATGGCGAAGCAGATTGCCTGTCAGATGCTCAAGGTTCGCTGGAAGCAGCCCTATCCCAACATTCCCGCTACCCCGGAGGTCCGCAAGCTCAATGAGATCCAGATGCCCGCTGGATTCGCCGACAAGGTCGCCCGATTCCTTGCCGTGCTGGAAATCTCGTGCGACCCTCCCCAGCGCCAGTACATCACCGATGTCAACATCCAGCGCATCCTGACGCCTGCCGTACAACGCCTCCAGATGGCGCACGTCGATGTCGAGGCCACCTACCGGGCCATTGTGGAGCGGATCGAACGCGCCAACCGCGATGAGAGCGACCGCGGCCAACTCGCTGCATACATCGCCGACCCCGGCCGGGTGCGTTACAGCGTACGACTGCAGCAGCGCATCAGCCGCCGCACGATCACCCGTGACATCATCCACCAGGAATTCGTATACACCTCGGCCCAACTGCCGACCTTCCCACGCGGCCAGGCACCCATGGTGGCGCCAGGAGGCGCCAAGCTCAGCCGCAAGCTACGCCACGGCGCGCTGCCCTCAGATGAGGCGGCGTTCGCCGAAAGACTGCGCTCGGCGTGGTTCACGACGTGGTCCGAACGACGCTCAGGCCTGGCTGGCGACGAGACCGACTTAATGAACCTTTCGCTGGACGTGCTCGACACTGCCTTCAAATGTCGCAGTCACGCGCGAACCGAGGCAGCCGACGGCAGCGCATTCGGCACCCGGATGAACGATCTGATTGCCGAACGGCTCAGCATCGATGCGCTAGCCTCGCCACCACCGTTCCTGCTTAACGACCTGCACCTTCGTGGGCTGGCTTACCAACTGTGCGACGAGTGCCATTTTTTCTTCTCTGAGCCGTTCGACACGGACGAGGAAGCCTCATGACGCACAGTGGCGACTTCGAAAACGCCGCAGCCCGCATGCGTGCCCAACGTCGGCAAGCGGAACAGCGCGAAGCCCATTACCACGAGGCACGCGTGCTCTTGCTCATTTCCCACTTCGCCACCGCCAAAGGTGGCCTGACCGGCCTCACCAAGCTCGCCAAGCTCGACTTCCTACTGCGCTACCCAGCCATGCTGGAACGCCTCCTGCCCGCTGGCGAGGCGTCTTGGCCCGCAGGAACAGCCCCCACGCCATCCGAGCGTCTGGCCGTCGAGAGTCGCATGACTCGCTACAAGTACGGGCCCTGGGACCAGCGCTATTACAGCATCCTCGGCTCACTCACGGCCCGCGGGCTGATCACCTATGGCGACAGCGCCCGGGCCGAATTCCGTGTCACCCCCCAGGGCTCCGCAGCAGCGACCGCCCTTGCCGCAACATCCGAGTGGGCAGTCGTCGCCAACCGAATCAAACTGCTGAAGAAGCACTTCAACAAATCAGGATCGGCCTTGAAGAACCTCATCTACGACCGCCTGCCCGACGCGGTGGACCGGCCCTGGCGGACGGAGATCTGACATGGCCGTGCACCTGCGCTTTGTTTCGCTGACGGTCACGACCGCCGAGGCGGAGACCACCTACCGCTTCGACAGGCCAGCCACCGTCATCACTGGCCCGATCGGTACGGGCAAATCCAGTTTGCTTATGCTCCTCAAGCATGCCGTCGGCGGCAAGGCCATGCTCACTCCGGCGGTCCGTAACCACATGTTGTCCGTCCAAGCCGAGATCGTGGTCGGCGGCGACCACATCGTCCTCAAGCGGGCGATCGAAGGAGAGGCCGCCGACCGCGTGGACATCCTCGATCCCCGCTCCCTCGCCCTCGAACGCTCCCTCCCCGTGCGGGCCACACCGGGTGAGAACACTCTCTCCGACTATCTCCTCGATGCGCTCGGATTTCCCCGCGAACAGGTCGCCGCTCGGCGCGAAGGGGCCTCACGGCCTCAGAATCTCACCTTCAACGACCTTTACGCCTACGTCTACCTGCAGGCTCGCGAAATCGACCGGCAGGTCGTCGGCCATCTCGATACCTGGTTCGAACCCAAGCGCAAAGAGCTGTTCCGTCTGATGTTCGCGCTCACCGACAGCGCGCTGATGGAACTCAAACGCACCTCCAGCACACTCACCGACGAATTGAAGGCCAAGACCGCCGAGCACCACAACGTCAGTGTGTTCCTGGCGTCCTCCGACCCCCGCAGTGACGACGAACTCCGCGCAGAGCTCACCCAACTGCGCGACACACTGCAACGAGCCGAATCGAGCCTGGCCGCGCTCCGTTCCGAACTCGGCGAACAATCCGCCGCAGACACCGCGCTACGCGAGGAGCTGAAGAACGCCATCCACAATGCTCGACAGGCCGAGGAAGAAGTAGCGGCCTCGCGTGACCTAGTCCACGCGCGCGAAGCAGTCGTCGCACAGGTTCAGCTCGACCTCTCGCGACTGAACCGATCCGCCACCGCCATTGACCAGCTCTCCCCCTTCGAATTCGTCGTATGCCCCCGCTGCATGCGGCCCCTGACCAGCCGGCAGGTCGAGGAGCAACACTGCGTCGTCTGCCTGCAGCCCGACCCCGTGGACACGGACATCGACCCTGCCGCCATTGAAGAGACCCGCTCGACTCTGCACCAGCAGCTCGCCGACGCCCAGCACATTCAGCAATCGGACACCGCACACCTACAGGCCGCCCAGCAGCAGGCTCAGCACGCCAACTTCGTCGTTTCCAGCCTGCGGCGACAGCTCGACGCACAAAGCCGGAGCGTGGTCGCCCCGCGCTTCGAAGCCATTGCCGACGCCGCCTCACGCGTGGCCACGCTCAAGGCCAGCATCGATGCCGTCACTCAGTTGCGGGAATCCTGGGCCCGCGTACGTGCAATTGACATAAATATTCGAGAGATCAAGTCCCAGCGCAGGCAAATAAACAAGGACATCAAGGACAAGTCCCAGCAGTTGGCAGCCCGACAAACACTCATCGCCGAGCTCAGCACGGAATTCGGCGACCTGCTCAGGAGCTGGAACCTGCCCTGGGTCGCCACGGCTGTCATCGATAGTGACTCCTACTTGCCCATCGTCAACGGTCAACCTCTGGAAAGTCAGCAGGCCTCTGGCGGCGGCATCGCCACCTCCATCAACGTCGCCTACAGTCTCACGCTCCTGGCATTCGGGCTCGACCATGCCGACGTCCTCGTACCCTCTCTCCTTGTCATCGACTCACCGCGCAAAGCGTTCGGCAACAACGACTCTGACAGACAGCGCGCAGCCCAGCTCTATGGCCGTTTCAGGACGCTGGCCGACGCCTACGGACAACGGCTCCAACTCATCATTGCCGACAACGACCCCCCGCCGATCTCCAGCGAATCCTTCGGCAAGGTGGAGTTCAACTATGAAAGCCCCATGGTGCCCGGAGTTGATCATCCCGGACCCGCGCATGTCGGCCGTATCGAAGACGAGCCAAACAGCTAAATGCCTCGATCACGAGGAGCTTAATGCTGACTCCGTAGGTGGCGACGGTGGCGAGCAGGGCGTGTCGACTGGCGCGAACTTTGGTGAACGTCATCGGGAGGCCAGCGGCTCCTCCACACTGAGCAAAAAGGATGGCCAGCGTGGGCGCCGCCGGGCGGGGAGGTCGTGCTCGGCGGTGATACGGGCGAAGGTCTCCTCGTTCAGGCGGACGTTCCGACCGAGGCTGGATAGGTGCTGGTGACGGCGCATGGCCTGGAACTCGGGGGCGGTACGGCTGGCCACGACCGCCACGGCCTCCACCATCACCGCCTCCTCGAGCATCTCATCGGCCGGCAGCGCGTTGTAGG
This sequence comes from Nonomuraea sp. NPDC049784, assembly GCF_040659615.1. Taxonomy (NCBI): domain Bacteria; kingdom Bacillati; phylum Actinomycetota; class Actinomycetes; order Streptosporangiales; family Streptosporangiaceae; genus Nonomuraea; species Nonomuraea sp. NPDC049784. The sequence goes on along the minus strand of NZ_JBFAMX010000515.1, from coordinate 2,105 downwards.
TGGCGTCCTGCAGACGGGCCTTGGCGCGTTCGAGGGGGGTCTGGGCGGTGGGCGGGCTCAACCGTCTTCTGGCTCGTCGGGGTATGACCCGAACTCGCGCATGTACTCGTAGAAGGCGTCGTCGTCCCAGGGCCGTTCGAGGAACTCGGGTTCGAAGACGTCGTCAGGGCTGTCGAGAGATTCGGAGTACTTCAAGAGCATGATCATGAAGTTGCGGGCCTCGCGCAGGACCTGAGCGTCGTCGAGCCAGATGCCGTACTCCAGGCTCTTGCGCGAGCTCTTCGTAGCGTTGGCGCTGCCCAGCCACAGCCGTTTGGGCGTGAAGCCGATGACGTCGGCCACCTCTCCCAGTGCCCCTTCGTCGTGCCACCATAGGTGCCCCAGCAGGAACATCTTGGCGTGAATGATCGGTACCGGCGTTTTGCCTGCCTTTCGGTAGCCGAGCGATCGGAAGGTCTGCAAGTCGACGTGCTCCTGTGGCGAGTACGGGTGCACCGCCTCAGGCTCGCCGACGTAGCGAGAGGCCATGTGATCGAGCTCGAAGAACACGCGTGACGGAAAGCCCGGCCCGCTCGCCGCTCTCTGCTTGAGTTGATCAAAGGAAGCCTTGCGCTGAGTTTTGGCGTCTGGCTTGGTGATCAGGATGCAGGATGATGCAAACCGGTCGACCCGGCCCAGGAGTTGCTCGTCATCGAACCAGGGCACACATCCCAGCACGGCCGGGCCCAGGGAGCGGTACTGGCGCCAGCGCCCGTTCGGGTCCTCCAGGAACTCGTCCATGCCGGTAGTGAGATTGCGCAGCGCGTCCAAGCCGAACAGGCCGTTGCCCATGTCGCCGAAGCTGAACTCGCGGGTCAAAGCAGCGGGGAACTCCGGTGGCTGCTGAGTCATATGCCCCTCCCTGACGTCGTCCTCGTCCTACGTGCAGCCCCGCGACCGAGGTTCGGGGATGACGTGGATCACCATCATGTCCTGCTGGACAGCCTTCACGGCCTGGAACTCCCGTCGCTACGGCGAGCCGCCACGCTGTTGATGTCAGGCGAATCAGGTCCTTTCGTTCGCCTCTGGGTCGCCTGGAGAGGTGTGCGGGCGCAAGGTCTGGGTCGAGCGATCAGCAATCCAGTCGCTGACCTGACCATCAGCGTCAGTGACCCGGACCGACATGCGCTCTCCTACAGGGGAGTCGGAGAAAATCACCAGGGCGCGGTTATCGCCGACGTGTCCCGCGCCGACGGCGTAGGCCGCCCCTTGGAGCTCCGCCGCCGCCAGCAGCACCGGCCGCGCCTCGACCCGTGCGCCGAGCACGGCGTCGAAGTCGGTCAAGCGCAGTAGTTGCCCGTCCCGGGTGCCGATGAACACCTCGATTGGATCGCCGCCCTCGTCACGGCGAAGCACGAAATCGGACACCCGTACGCGCAACTCCACGGACTGGCCGGGAGCCTGAGCCACCACCTCCCGCAGGTCTGCGCCATCCAGAAAGATCCCCACCAACTCGGCGACGCTGCACAGCACCATGCCCTCGGCGTCGAAGACCGCGGCACCCGCAGGCATGGGAATGGCCTGACTGTCTCCATTCCAGCTGACCTGGCCGGAGACGGAGATCAGACGTTCTCGAATCAGGTCGCGAAATTCCAGATGCGGCTGCCCCAGCCGACCGAGAGGCCCGTCCGCAGGGATCGGCCTTTCCGGCGTCACCAACTCAATGCCGTAGTAACGGGCCTTGGCGACCGCGCCCGCGGTGAAACCGCTGGAGGAGACCATTACCATCCGATCCAGCTCCAAATCCGCCTGCTTGGTGACCACCTGCTCGACCCAGGTAATGTCCGGCTTCTGGATGTGGTCACGGCACTCGACCCCGATCCGCACCTGCCTGCCATCACGAGCACGGCTGGTGATGAGGACGTCGACTTCACGTAGGCCCGCCCCTGTACGGTCAGGCAACATCGCCGACTCGGTGACCACGGCGTCGGCATCGACATGTGACCGGATGAAGTAGACGACCGCCTGGAAGTCATTGGACCGTGCGGGCATGCGGACACGGTAGCGGTGGAGGCCGACGGTTTCTGGTCGCCCCGGTGCGCGCGGCCGCCGGGGGGTGAGGATGG
>NZ_JBFAMX010000514.1:0-7438 GCF_040659615.1 Nonomuraea sp. NPDC049784 | reverse complement strand
CCGGGCCCGCGTCAGGCCGGCATCCCCAAGCGGGCACTGAACCGGCAGCACGTTCTCCGCACCGCCATCGCGATCGCCGACATCGAGGGACTCGACGCCGTGTCCATGCGGCGACTCGCGGCCGAACTCGGCGTCGGTCCGATGTCGCTGTACCGGCACGTGGCCAACAAGGACGAACTGGTGACGCAGATGGTCGACGAAGCCTTCGGCGAACCAGAGCTCCCCATCCCCGGGCCGGACGGGTGGCGAGCCAAGCTCGAACTGATCTCTCGCCGGCAGTGGCAGCTGGGACGGCGACACCCCTGGCTGCCCAGGGCCATCTCCTTCACGCGCCCATTGCTCGTGCCCAACATGATGGCCCACACCGAATGGACCCTGCGCGCACTCGACGGGCTTGGCCTGTCCATGACGACACGCATTCGAGAGGCACTCACGCTGCACGCACTGGTCGTCACCGTTGCTCTGTCCATGGCCGATGAGATCGAAGCGGAGCAGGAGACCGGCATGACCCTTGACCGGTGGTGGCTCGCGCAACGGAACCGCGCCGACGAACTCCTCAGCAGCGGACGATTTCCCCTGCTGGCCGCGATCCCAGAGGAAGCGGTGTCGGACCTGGACGGATTGTTCGAATACAGCCTCGCACGCCATCTCGACGGTTTCGCCGCCCTGGTTGAGGATCAAGCCCGAACGCCGTCATGAGGCGCCGCCGGCCCCGCGGCCCTGCTGCCCGAACCGCCCGTCGGCTCCGGCCCAAGTGCTGGGACCGGACGGCATTCCGGCCATCACGGACTGGCCCGTCTACAGCCCCTTCGCCCGCGAACACTTCGGCCGCGGCCGCGCGGAAGGCAAGGCAGACGGCAAGTCGGAAGAAGCGGTCAAAATGCTCTTGCTGGTGCTGGACGCCGGCGGTCTTGACGTCCCAGAGGACGCGCGCGCCCGCATCACCGCCTGCACCGATCTTGCCCAACTCGAAACCTGGACCACCCGCGCGGTAACCGCCCGGACCTTCCAGGACCTGTTCGACGAACCTGACGGACAGCGCCGTTAGGGGCAAGCAAGGCCGTGGGCGGTTACGGGCCCGCGACGGCTGCGTACGGCGCGCTGCGCGATCACGTGCCCGATCCCGGGGAACGCCAGCCGAGAAGGCCGCCCGCGCCGTGCGGCCTTCTCGCCCCGGGAGTCGGGGCGAAGCCGCGATCCCCGGGAATACTCGTCCGAGTGCCAGCGAGGACCACGCTTCTTGCCCCCCGAAACCCTAGCTTCCGACTGGTTCGGCGCGGAGGCGGGCCGAGTGTTTGACCAAGCTGATCAACACTTCCCGGCTCGACTCCCGCTTCCGCGCGTCACACATGATGATGGGGATCGAAGGGTTGAGCTGCAGCGCCAGCCGTACCTCGTCCAGCTCGAACGTAGGCGCCTCATCGAAGCAGTTGACCGCCACCACGAACGGCGTGCCCCGCCGCTCGAAATAGTCCACCGAGGGGAAGCAGTCCGCCAGCCGCCGGGTGTCCGCCAGGATGACGGCCCCCAGTGACCCCTCGGCCAGCTCGTCCCAGACGAACCAGAACCGCTCCTGCCCAGGCGTGCCGAACAGGTACAGGACGTAGTCGTTGCCCAGCGTGATCCGGCCGAAGTCCATCGCCACGGTGGTGGTGCGCTTGGCCTCCACCGACGTGAGGTCGTCCACGCCGATTCCGCGGTCGGTCAGGACCTCCTCGGTGCGCAGCGGCCGGGTCTCGGAGACCGCGCCCACCATCGTCGTCTTGCCCGCGCCGAAGCCGCCCGCGATCAGGATCTTGATCGCCGTCGGCAGGCGCGGACGCTCAGAGCGAGCGAAGGCCATCGAGCACCGCCCTGTACATCTTCATGTCATGCATGTCCACCTCGGATTGTGGTTCCTGGGCAGAAAGGAGTTCGCGGTCGAACAAGTCGCCGAGCAGCACCCGGATCGTGCCGGCAGGCAGGTCGAGGTACGCGGCGATCTCGGCGACGGACTTGGGTTCGCGGCAGAGCTGGATGATCCGCAGGTGCTCCGGATCCAGCCCGGCGTCGGGGCCCGGTGGCGGGCCCACCGCGAGGGCCATCGAGATCAGGTCGAACCGGCCGTGCGCGGACTGCGTGCGGCCACGGGTGACCACGTAGGGCCGGATGATCTCCGGATCGACCCAGTGCTCGTCCGTCGGTTCGTCCGCGCCTCTCACCGGTCGCTCCCGGCGATGGCCTCGGCGTTGCGGGCACCCGAGGTGAGGTACTGGCCGACCCGGGCCACCAACATCGCCATCTCGTACGCGATCAGCCCGATGTCGGCGTCATGCGAGCACAGGACGGCCAGGCAGGCCCGCTCGCCGGCCGTGGTCACGATGAGGAACTGGTGCTTCCACTCCACGACCGTCTGCCGCACGGTGCCGCCGGAGATGTGGTCCGAGACGCCCTTCGCCAGGCTCTGCAGCCCGGAGGCGACGGCGGACAGGTGCTCGCCGTCGGTCCGCTGCAGACCGGCGGACGAGGCCATCAGCAGGCCGTCGGACGACAGCACGATGGCGTGGTCGGCCTCCTTGATGCGGCCGACGAGGTCGTCGAGCAGCCAGTTGAGATCGGTGCCGGCGGAGGGGGTCATGCCTCACCTCTCGACTGCTCGTCCAGCATCTTGGCGGCTTCGCTCCGGCCAAGACGCGTGCCTGACTGCAGAGATCCCATCATCGCGCGGATCTCCTCCGGCGAGCGCTCGTCATCGTCCTCCTCGAAGTCGGGCTGCGTGGGCGTCTCGTCCCGCAGCGCTGGCGCCAGGTTGGCCTGGGGCACCCGCAGGGGCAGCCCATTCGACGTGAACTCGGTCACAGGCTTCTGCTCTGGTTCGGCTGGCGTTTCGGGTTCTGGTTCCACAGGGGCGAGCGAGGGCGCGGGGGCCGGCGGGGCAAGGGCCGGCGGAGGCGTGGGGGCAGGCGAAGGCTCGGGATCGGGTGCCTGGCGCGCGGGCTTGAGCGTGCGTACGTTCTCCGCGGTGACCGGCCGGATCGCGGTGGCCACGGCCGTCGTCCTGCGCGGCAGGCGCTCCCGCCGCTCGCCGTCCTGCGGTTCGGGCGTGGGGTCGAGCTGTACGAGCTCCTGCGGCAGCAGCACCACGACCGTCGTCCCGCCGTACGGCGACGCCTTGAGCACCACCTGGATCTCGTGTCGCTTGGCGAGCTGGCTGACCACGTAGAGGCCCAGCCGGGCGGTGCCGGTGATGCGGAACTCGGGTGGGTCCGCGATGCGCGCGTTGTTGGACTCCAGGTCCTCGGCCTTCATGCCCAGGCCGCGGTCCTCGATCTCGATCACGTACCCGTTGGCCACGAGCTGGCCGCTGACCTGCACGTTCGTGTACGGCGGCGAGAACGACACGGCGTTCTCGATCAACTCGGCGAGCAGGTGGATGACGTCACCGACCGCGCGGCCGACGAGCACGACGTCGCCCATCGGCATGAGCGTGACGCGGGTGTAGTCCTCGACCTCGGCCAGGGCACCGCGGACGACGTCGACCATGGGGACCGAGCGGCGCCACGTACGGGCGGGGGTCGAGCCGGACAGGACGATGAGGTTCTCAGCGTTGCGCCGCATGCGGATGGCGAGGTGGTCGAGCCGGAAGAGCTCCTTCAGCTCCTCGGGGTCGGTCTCGCGGCGCTCCATCACGTCGAGCACGGTGAGCTGCCTGTGGACCAGGCCCTGTGTCCTGCGGGCCAGGCTGAGCAGGATGTCGCGGATGCTGCGGCGCAGCTCGGCCTGCTCGGCGGCGACGCTGATCGCGGTGCGCTGAACGGTGTTGAACGCCTGGCCCACCTGGCCGATCTCGTCGTCGCCGAAGTTCAGGTCCGGGGCCTCCTTGGCCAGGTCGACCTCCTCGCCACGGCCGATGCGCTCGACGACGCCGGGCAGCCGGTCGTCGGAGAGCTCGTGCGCGGCGTCGCGCAGCTTCTGCAGCTGGGCGAACAGGGCACGGGCCGTGGTGATGGACAGGATGATCGAGGCGATGACCGCGATGAGCCCGAGGCCGCCGGCCAGGATCAGCCGGACGATCACGTTGACGGCGACCGGGACGGCCCGGTCGACCAGGCGGTCTCCCGCGGTGAGCACCAGGTTGTTCAGGTCGGCGAGAGCGCGGTCGGCCGTCGACTTCCACTGGTCGGCGCTGAACGGCAGGGTCCCGGCGTTCGGGTCCTGCTCGGAGACCAGCGTTTCCAGATTTTTGAGACGGGTGAACGATTGACCGTTGACGAGCTTGTCGAAGTTGCTCTTCTCGGACGCGGGGAGCTCGGCCGCGGCCTGGTCGGAGAGGATGCGCCAGGCTCCCACGGTCTGCGTGAACTGCGCGTGCTCCACGGCGGTCAGCCGGCCCTCGGTGAGCGCGCCGGCGAGCAGCGCGTCTTCCCTGGTGATCACCTCTCGGGCCCGGCTCAGGGAGAGGAGCGTGCGGATGTCCTTGGCGAGAGTCTTGTCGTCGAGGGTCGCCAGCGAACCGTAGAGGCCGTAGACGGCGTCGATGACGTCGCCGTAGGTGCTCGTCGCCTGGAGCCGGTTCATCTGCCCCGCGTCGATGGCCTCCCGGGTCTGCTTGAGGGTGTCGAGCTGCCGGAGCACGTCAGAGAGCCGCTTGGCTCCCTCCTCGTCCAGGGCGAAGTCGACGAGGCTCGAGCTCGCTGACTCCTTGAACGTGGCGAGCATGCGGTCGGTCTGCTTGCGCTGGGTATCCACGTCCTTGCGGGACCGGACGCCCGCGTTGCTCAGCTTGACGACCGAGACCCGGCGTTCCTTCTGGAGCTCGACCAGGAGCGGCTCGCTGGGCGAGATGATGCTGGAGTCGAGCTGGGAGACCCAGAGCAGGTTGACGCCCTCACGAAGCGTGACCCATGCAGCGAACGCCCACAGCGCCGCGAGCGAGAGAAGCAGAGCCGTGACTTTGGTCCGCAGTCGTGTATTGCGGAAGCCCATAGTACCTACCCTGTGAAAGTCATTTCGTGTGCTGACCACCAGGCCATGCAGTGGCATACCGGGGGCTGTCGATCAAGGAACTTTAGCGCAGCTCAAAGCGCCTCTCAAGCAACAGTAATCACTTTGCCTACAAATATCCCCTTTTTGACAACATTAGTCAAATATGCTCAAAGAGGATATCCTTCCACAGTGAGCGACCCAGCCCTCTCTGGCTACTTCAGCATCAGTAATGACCTGGTGGATCGCCTGCTTCGCGGGTCGCACCAGCTGGCCGGCGTCCCGGAGGAGGATCGCAGCGGCGTTCTCCGGGCCGCGCTGGACGCGGTGCCGGAAGCCGCCGAGCTGGTGCGCCCTTACCCGCACCTGCTCGCCGACGGCGACAGCTCCGCCAGCCGGCTGGCGTTCAGCTGCCTGTCCGCCGCGGCGACGTTCCCGCAGGCGCGCCCGGACCAGATCGCCGATCTCGGGACGCTGATCGCGATCTTGTTCGGCTTCGACGACATCGCGGACAACATCGCGGGGCAGTGGTCTCATCGCGACATCGCCGCATTCTTCGAGCAGCTCTGCCTGATCGTTTCCGGCGAACCGCCCCAGACCAGCGCCGAGGGCGCCCTCGGGCAGGGCCTGCACGTCTGGCAGGCGTGGTGCGACCGCTTCCGTGGGCACGAGGGTGCCGCGGTGCACGCGTCGACTCTGCGGGAGCAGCTCGAGCTGGCCGGCGCCGCCATGATCCGTGAGCGCAGGTGGGCGGCGGGTGAGGAGCCCTGGCCGTCGTACGAGGAGTACGTGGCCAACGGCAGCCTCACGATCCTCTACCCCACATGGTGGGCCGCCGCCCTGGCTATCTGCGGTCCCGCTCCCGCCGACGCCGAGCACTGGGGATCGACGGCCCGGATCACCGGCCTCGGCGCGGCATGCATGCGGCTCGTCAACGACGTCAGGACGTTCGAACGGGAGAAGAGCGAGGGCAAGCCGAGCTCCGTCCTCATCCTGGAATGCCAGGGCATGACCACGGAGGCGGCGGTCCAGCGGGTCTTCGCGCACTACGCCGAGCTCAACGCGGCATTCCTGGCCGCCATCGGGGAACTGCCCTCCCTGCTGGCGGGGGTCGGGGAGGGGCAGCGCAAGAACGTCGCGTTCAACGGTGGCTGGTACATGGCCAGGGACACGCATGCGTACACCGTTCAGGAGCTGGTCAGGGACGCGGACACGTACGCGGACTAGGACAGCGCACCCTCCGGCGGCCAGGGGCGTTCTCTCGCCCGCCGGGCGAGATGCGTCGCGGCGATCACTGCGGCGCGGGTCACGGCGAGCGGCACGTAGAGGTCCTTGTCGTGCCAGAGCGGAGGATGCTCCTTGCCGGCCGATCGCGTCAGGTACTCCTCGCCCGCCGCCGCGGCGCGCAGGAGCCGCGGATCCGCCCGGTCCCCGGTCAGCAGCAGGACCTGCATCGCGTAGGCGGTCTCCTCCGCGGTGCCCTCCCAGCGGCCCCAGGAGCCGTCCGGCCGCTGGGTGCCCAGCACCCACTCGACCGCGGCGCGCACCGGCTCATCCGACGCGGCCCCGCCGAAGGAGTCGAGCGCCAGGGCGCAGCTGACGGTGGCGTAGTAGGGCGAGGCGTGCCACCTGTCCGTCCAGCTCCCGTCCGGCTGCTGCCGCTCACGGACCCAGGCCGCCACCTCCGCGATGGTCTGCCCGTAGCGCGGTGCGGCGGCGGGCCTGCGGCGTACGTACTCGCCGAAGGCGTCCAGCACATGCGCGTTGACGCTGACCGACGTGCCCTGCTCGCCGGGCCAGGTCGAGAAGTGGGTCCCGGAGCGGAAGCCCAACAGGCTGTCCGGCTCGTGCGGCGCCCCCAGCAGCGCCAGCGCGTACAGGGCCACGGAGGTCGTGTCGGCGTCGGCGGGCAGCCCCGGCCCCGCGGGAGTCCCGCTGGGCCCGATCGCCGCCCTGAGGTCCGCCACCATCTCCGGCGGCACCTCTACGGTCACGCCCGCGCGGACCAGCCAGCTCAGCACCCAGCCCCGCTCGAACACGGTGATGGGCAGCCCGACGGGCACCGGGCCGCCGTGGCGCCGGACGACCGCCTCCAGATGATCGCGGGCCGGCCCGTCCGCGTCCCGCCCGGCCAGCCAGGCGGCGGTGGCCGCGGGTGACGCGCCGACGGTGCCGATGGCGTCCGGCCGGACGCTGGGCGCCCCGCCGGCCTGGTCGCCCGCGATCTCCAGAGCGTGGAGCAGCTTCTCCGGGATCTCGCCTCCCGAGCCGATCCAGGAGGTGACCAGGCGGAGGCCGTCGTAGCTCATTCCCTCGGGCAGCGGCAGCGGTGCGTGGCCCGGAAAGTTCTGGAGATGCCGGTTGATGAGGGCCACGAGCGAGGGCACGATGTGCTCGATCGCCGGCATGTCGGGCAGCTCGATCCGCCCGCCGCCCAGCCAGCCCGCGAGCAGGCGCAGCCCGCGTTCCGCCGCCT
>NZ_JBFAMX010000513.1:0-7454 GCF_040659615.1 Nonomuraea sp. NPDC049784 | reverse complement strand
CCGCGGTCCTGCGGCGGCGGCGCGAGCGGCCTGCCGCCACGAGTTCCTGCACCGGCGTGTGCATGTGAGAGTTCTGCCAGCGCGTGGGACGCGAGCTGGAGCGCGAACTCCTCGCGATGGCGCATGCCCACCGTCCTGCTCTGCTGGCCAGGCGGCTCCGGCGATACCGGGCCCTCGGCACCGCACTCGCCGTCGACAGCGAGGTCGCATGAACGGTCTTCCGCTACCTCTCAGGTAATCGACGGGATTACGTCAGGACGGCAGCATGGTCATCGAGGCCCACGGACGGGTGGCCCGCTGACGAAGGAGAAACCATGACCGCCTACGCCCTCGCCCACCTGCGTCCCCAGGCGAAGCCGCACGAGGAGGTGTACGAGTATTTGGAGCGCATCCAGGCCACCCTGGACCCGTTCGGCGGACTGTTCGTGGTGCACGGGGCGCCGGTGGAGGTGCGCGAGGGCGAATGGCCCGGCGCCCTGGTGATTATCCGTTTCCCGTCGATCGAGCAGGCCCGCGAGTGGTACGACTCCCCTGCCTACCAGGACATCCTGAGGCTGCGTGCGGACCACATTCCCGGTGATCTGGTGCTGGTCGACGGGGTCGGGCCGGACCACGACTCGGCGGCGATGGCGGCCAAGATGCGTGCGATGGACGTCAACGGGGCCTGAGCCGGCGGGCTCAAGGCTTCCGGCCCACCTCGTCCAGGGCATCGGACAGCAGGCCGATCTGCTCGAAACCTCTCGAGCAGGGCAGCAGCACCAGATCGTCGGCTCCCACCTCGGCGAGGCGGTCGATCTCCGTGCTCAGACGGTCGGTGCCCGTCACGACGTCGTGACGGACCTGGGGGTACAGGTCGCCGTAGTAGCGCGCGATGTACGCGTCGGCGGTCTCCGGCGCGCCGGGCCCCAGGCAGAAGTAGCGCTCCACGACGATCCGCGGTCGTCCCTGGCGTCCGGCCTTCGCCCACTCCCGGCGTACGGCGTCTACCCCCTTTTTCAGGATCTGCAGCCCGAAGGCCGGCGCGACCCAGCCGTCGGACAGGGTGGCGGCCCGGGTGAAGGCGGCGGGCACGAACCCGGCGAGCAGGAGTTGCGGGCGGCCCGGGGGCAGTGCGGGGATCGGGCCGGCGGGTCCGGTCATCTCGCCTCGCCACATGGTGCGCATCGTGGCGAGGGTGGTCTCGAGCGCCGCGCCCCGTCCGGTCATCGGCACGTCGCTGACCGCGTAGTCCTCCGCCCAGCCGCCCATACCGAGCCCCACGGTCAGCCGCCCTCCGGAGACCCGTTCGAGCGAGGTGATCTGCTTGGCCAGGACGACGGGGTTGCTGCGGTAACCGGCGTTGAGCACGGTGGTCACCAGCTCGATGCGTTCGGTACGGCCCGCCGCGGCGGCCAGCGCCACCAGCGGATCCAGGTTGTCGTACACCAGCCGGTCGAACGCGCCCAGCGATCGGAAGCCGCGATGCTCGCTCTCCGTCGCCCACGGCCCGATGGACCTGCCGTCCGCCCCTGGTACGCCGGACGGCAGTCCGATCCCGATCCGCAACCTTCCCCCTGAGATTGTCTGATCCGTACGACGGCGTCACCGACGGCGGCGCGGGCCGCTCGGGTTTGCGTTCATGCAGGTCAACCTAACCGGACAGGCGCGGCCGAGTCCTGAACGAAACGCTCATGGGCGATAAATGACCGCCCGGCCGCTCTGGTCGGCAGGCGCCGGCGCGATGTCTAGGATCGAACCCGAATCCCGACGCCATGGCCGCATGGCACGGGGCACCCCCGCGTCCGAGCCGTAGGAAGTGGCCAACATATGAGCGAGCGCGTACCTGCTGACCTGTTGGAGATCGCCGAGGCGCTCATGCCCGGCATCCCGCTCGACGGGGCACGGCTCGCCCGAGGCGGGATGCACGACGTCGTTCTGCTGCCCGGTGTCGCGGCCGTGCGGGTCAGCCGGCGCCCGTCGGGGGCCGAGGCCCTGCCGCGCCGTACCGAACTGCTGCGGGTGATCGGGGCTTCCGGGCTGCCGTTCGCGGTGCCTGAGCCGCTGACGCCGGTGACGATGTTCGGGGAGCGCGCGGCCGTCGCCGTGTCGTGGATCGACGGCGCCGGACTGCCCGAGGGCCAGGGTGACCCGGCGAAGATCGCGGAGCTGCTCCGGGCCTTGCGGGAGCTTCCCGTGACGTCTGAGATGCGGGCCCTGCTGGCCACGCCGCGCGAGCACGAGTGCGTCAACAGCTGGGCCGGCATTCTGGCCGGCGAGGTCATCCCCCGTTTCCCCGGGAAGTGGCGCGACGAGGGCCGCCGGCGCCTGGAGGAGGCGCTGGCCCTTGAACCGGTCCCCGACTGCCTCGTCCACGGCGATCTCGTCGGGAACAACGTCCACTGGGCTGAGGACGGCACGTTGGCCGGCGTCCTCGACTGGGACCGGGCCCACCTGTTCGACCCGGCGATCGACGCCGCCTTCATGGGATGGCACGGCTGGGACAACCTACGCCGGGCCGTCGGCGGCGAGACCTACCGGCGCGCCCGCGTCTGGGAAAGGACCTTCGGCGTCGACCATCTCGTCGCGGTCCTCGAACTGGGTGGCAAGCCGCTGACGCGCGTCGAGAGCTACGTGGAGCACATCGTCGCGTGGCTGGAGGAGCATGCCGACGGGGACCAGCCTTCACTCCAGGCGTGAATCGCGTCGGAGCCGCGCGGTCGAACAATATCGAATGGCAAAATAGCGCGCCGCTGCCAAAAGAGGCCGCCGGGTATCGATGCCGATCTCGCCGGGCCGCGCGGCCTCGGCCCTGGTGAGGCCTGGCCGAACCTTTGAGATCCCGTGTGCGAGTGCTTATCCGACGCTGGGGAAGCTTCGAGAAGCGCGGCCGAGATTATCGGCAGGCTTCAATTTTCATTAAAGGCGTCGGAAGAGAAAATACGATGATTATTCAGGAAGTCGGGGAGAAGATCGTCCCTGAATACCGTGAAGTCACAGGAGCGGCCGTGGCCGAGTCCACGAAGCACCTGCTCCAGCCACCCTTCACGATGGAAGCGGCGCCCATGCCGAGCCCGCTCCCGGCCCCGATCCCGATTCCGGTCCCACCGATCGTCGGACCCCGGATTCTCGTCTACAAGCAGGATCCCACCGTCGCCGAGCTGGGCGTCAGGGCGATCTTCATCCCCAGCCCGGTGCTCAACGGGCCCACCGACGCCCGCATCATCACCGAACTGACCGGCACCACCCCCGTGGCACGCAACATCAACGGCGACTTCATCTTCGTCCCCAACTCACCGGAGTTCGACTGCGCGCACACGTACGCGGTCGTCCGGGAGACGATGACGATGTACCAGCGCCACAACGGTGGCACTCCCCTTCCGTTCGCGTGGAACACCGGCGGCAACCTCGACCGGCTCACCGTCTTCCCGCGCGCCGGAGCCGGCGCCAACGCGTACTACAGCAGGACGGCCAAGGCGCTGAAGTTCCTCTTCTTCGCCCCGACCGGCACCTCGCAGGAGGTCTTCACCTGCCGCTCGCTCGACATCGTGGCCCACGAGACCGGGCACGCGATCCTCGACGGCCTCAAGCCCGGCTGGCTCAGCGCGGAGAACCCGCCGCAGACAGGTGGCCTGCACGAGTCGTTCGGCGACCTGACCGCCATCTTCCTGGCGCTGTCGATGCCGGACTTGGCCGAGGCGCTCGTCGCGCTCACCAAGGCCAACCTGCACGCCAAATCTTTCCTGTCGGCCCTGGCCGAGCAGTTCGGGCAGGCGCTCGGCATGCCGTTCGGGCTGCGCAACGCCGACAACGACCTCAAGCTGAGCCAGGTCAGCAACGAGGTGCACGCGATCTCGCAGGTGTTCACCGGCGGCATCTACGACGTGCTCGCCGACATCTACGCGCACGAACGCACCACGCAGGACAAGATCAAGAGCCCCACCATGATCCTCATCGAGGTCGCGGACCACCTGTGCAAGCTGCTGTTCGACGCCATCGTGAAGGCGCCGGCGACCGGGGCCACCTACACCGACGTCGTCAACCAGATGCTGCAGATCTCGGCCGCGCAGGGCGATCCCATCATCTACCGGACCTTCATCCGCAACCGGTTCGCCTTCCGTGAGGTGGTGACCTCGCCCACGCCGTTCGCCGAGATGCTCTCCGGCGAGATGGACCTCATGAACGCCGACTACACCGGCGACGGCAAGACCGCGAAGGACATCACCAGCGTGAAGCCCGCCGACGCAGCTTCCGCCAGCCTGCGCGCCGTGCAGAACCGGTCGATGTGCTGTGGCACCATGCAGCTGCCCGAGTTCCAGGTCATCGACAAGAACAAGCTGACGACCAAGGGCAACCTGGGTGACGACGACATCCTGGCCGCGGAGCTGGGCGTGCTCAAGAAGGCCTTCAAGTAACCGCCCGGCGAGCACCTCGCCGTACCGTGCCCCACGTGGGCCTGATCGGGCAGGGGAGTCAGACATGCGTGTGAAGATCGAAAGAGCCGGCGGCTTCGCCGGCATCGAGCAGACCGTCGCCGCGTACGACACCGACGACCTCCCTGAGAAGGAGGCCGCCAAGGTGTACGACGCGCTGACGGCGATCGAGGCCGCCTCGGCCCGAGAGCCCAGCGAGGTGGGCGCCGACCTGATGACCTACCGGATCACCGTCGGTGACGGCCCGGGGAAGGTCTACACGGTGCCCGACGAGCCTTCGCCAAGCCTGGCGGGGCCGCTGACCGTACTGCTCCGGCAGCCCATTTGACCCCTCTGCGAGGCGCCTGACCCGGCAACCGCAGGTCAGGCGCCTCCTTTCGGTGAGACGGCCCGCTCACGTGCGAGATGCTGCTGCAGCTCGATGTGCCGGAACTGGTAGTACGGCCCCTCGGTGCGCAGCAGGCCCAGGCGGTGGGCGTCGTCCAGGAAGTCCATGGCCCGCAGGGGCAGCCTCCCCTTGGTGGCCAGGCGGGGGACCGTCAGCTTGTAGGCCAGCCAGGCGTGGTGGCTGCCCAGCATGAGCCCGAACAGCAGGCCCAGCAGTAGCCCGCCCACGATCGCCACGCTCAAGGGCAGCCTGGCCTGCAGTCCGATCGCCCCGGCCATGAGCCCGACCACGAGCCCGCTGACGATCCGGATGGCGGTCAGGTTCCTGTCGGCCTGCCAGGTCGAGCGCGGGGATCTCGCGGTCGCGGCCGGGGTGGGGCGCTCGACCCAGCGGATCAGGCTGAGCACCATGACGAACCCGATGCCGGACAACAGGGCGATGTTCCTCGCGCCCTCCAAGCCGACTCCCATCGGGTTGGCCATGAGGAAGCCGATGAGAGCCCCCAGTGCCCCGACGATCAGTCCGTCCCTGAGGACGCGGAAGAGGTCCAGGAGCCTGCCGCGGAGCTGGAAGTCGGCGTGCCCCGGCGACTCGGTGAACCAGGAACCGATCAGGATCACGACCGCGAGCGCGGCCACCAGACCGATCGTCGCCCCGGCGAGGGGCTCGTGTGTCAGCAACGTGAAGGCCAGCGCGACCACGATCCCGATCGCGATGGCGGCCCACACCCGGACCGGGCGGCTGGGCGCGTAGCGGGCCAGATGCCACCACGCCATGTCGCGCGGGTCCTCCGCGCGGCGCGTGAGCTGCCGGGACAGGTACGTGAGCCAGTTGTCGACCTGCTCCGGGGTCCATGCGTGTTGTGGCCGGAAGGGCTGGGCCGGGCCGGCGGCGGGCGGTCGTGCAGTCACCAGGGCGGGGATGAGCCGGTCGTACAGATGGTCGTGCAGCTCGGCCGCGCTGCCGCGCCCGAGTTCCAGCAGCGGCGTCGGATCCACCCGCGGCGCGATATAGGTCGCGCGGACCAGCCAGAGCCCCAGAGACGTCGAGGTGACCTGCGAAAGAGCAGGGGCGGTGCCCGCGCGCAGCGCCTCCAGGACGTGGGGCCAGACGGGGTGGGGCACAGGGGGAAGGCATGCCTGCAGGTAGTCGGCCGCCGCGACCGGGGACATGGGCTGCGGCTCGATGACCGCCGCCGCCGTGAGGACGTCGCCGATCTCCTGGATGGACTCGGCGAACTGCGCTGTGCGGCAGGTGAGGATGAGCTGGTCGGTCTCGCACATCGACCGGTTCAGCGCGGCGAGCATGTCAGCGCGGACGCGGTCGGGCAGCTCGTCCAGCCCGTCGATGACAGGCAGCACCTCGCCGCGGGCCACGAGCGTCTCCGGGATGTCCGCGCCGAGGGCCTCCGCGCGCAGCGCGGGATAGTCCATCGCCAGGCTCGCGGCCACCCAGTCCTGCAGCCGCGGATGCACCCGGTCGTCCCAGCGCCCGGCCGACAGCAGCACCGGGACGGGCTCCTCCGGCGAGCGCGTACGCAGCAGCTCGAGCACCAACTGCACGGCCAGGGTGGTCTTCCCGGTGCCCGGAGCCCCCAGGATGACCAGCCGGCGGCTGCGCAGGGCGCGGAAGCCGCGCGCCATGTCCGCGATGTGCACGTCCAGGCCGGGGAAGGCCACCGTGCCCTTGGCGATGATCTCGGGATGGTCGGAGAGCTCACGGCGCGCGGTCGAGCGCCAGGGCAGCGGCATGGGTTCGGGATCGCACAGCGAGCGCAGGATCGTCTCGTCGCGCCACTGCTGGGTCACCAGACCGGAGAGGATGTCCTTAGCGGTGCCGATGTCGGCGGACGTCGGCGCCGACGCCGGCGCCCCGCGCTTACGCCACCAGGACAGGAACTGGACCAGGCCATTGCCCAGCGCCATCACGCTGAGCGCCGTCGCCACGACCTGGGCGATTCCGATCGATACTCCCGGGCCCCCTTGCACTTGCGGGGCCGCGATGAGAATCGCGGTGGCCAGGGCCAGCAGCAGAAGGCCTACCACCACCGACATCTTCGCTTTTCGAGTCTGCTGCCAGGGTCGTGCGGACATGCGGAACCTCCAGTCAGGCGACATCGATCAGGAAACGCTCCGAAGCGAGGGGCAGGCGCCTGCCCGGCCGGTCGCGGCGTCCTGACCCCTCCGGCCGGGCAGGACGAGGTTGCCGCCGGTGACCAGCATGAACCGCTCCAGGCCCGGCACGATCACATGTACGGCGGTCACCCCGCCAGGGAGGGCGTACACCGTACGGTGGTAGGCCGTGTGGCCCCGCGCGGCCAGCATCGCGGCCACCTTCCGCAACTGGCCGCCGGGAGGTCCGACCGGCTCGGCTGCCCGCGGGAAGGGGACCACGCGCGCCTCGCGCAGGGGGCCGGTGAGATCGAACCGCCCGCACTCGTGCAGGGCTGGGTGCGCCGTCAACCCGGCCAGATCGCCGCGCGCCGGAACTCCCCGGTGGGGGAGGCGTTCGCCGAGGGTGATCTGGACGAGTTCGGTGAGGGCGCGCCACGCGGCGTAGGCCGGGCATGGACAAGCCGCGACCGAGCATGGCGGATCCCTCACGCCGTGAAACGAGACCTCTACCTGCAGGAGCGGTCCTCGTCGAGGAATTGGACC
>NZ_JBFAMX010000512.1:0-7468 GCF_040659615.1 Nonomuraea sp. NPDC049784 | reverse complement strand
GCTGGCGGTAGCCGGGGCCGGGCTGGCCGGGCTGGTCGGGCTGACAGTGGGAGCGGGCTACCCCCTCTCGATGGTGGGCACCGTCGGCGCCGAATCCAACATCTTCCCGACCAACGCCGCCATCGCCGCCCTGGCCGTCTTTCAACTCGGGTTGCTGGTCCTGGTCACGCCGGCCGCCGAGCGCCTGCTACGCCGGCCGGCTGTCTGGAAGCCGGTGGTGGCCCTCAACGTGGGCGCGTTGACCATCTTTCTCTGGCACATGACCGCGTACCTGGTGGTGCTCTGGGCCTATGAAGGGCTAGGTGGCACCCTGCCGGCGCAGCCAACCGCCGGCTGGTGGGCGCAGCGCTGGCTGTGGCTCCTGGCCCCTTCGGCCGTGCTGGCCGTGCTGGCCGTCCTGTTCGTCCGAGTCGAGCTGGCCGCCCGCCGACCCCGGAAAAGGGCAGGTCGCTGAGCTCGAAAGCTGGCGCTGGTCCGGCACGACCTTCCGGCTCCGGTGGCAAGCGCTCGGAGACGACCGCAATGAGGTCGCCGTACGCTTCCCGCCCGTGCCCCATCTGCCGTTCGAGGAGAGTGAGGAGGCTGCGCCCAACATGCTCAGGTCCGGGCTCGAACCGGAAAGCATGACCTTGGACCGGACCGGCATCGGCGCGCACGCCCTCGCACCGCTCACGCTGACCGCGCGGGACGAGGCCGAAGAGGCGTGGCGCGTCCTCGCCCCCGTCATGTCGGCCTGGTCCAGTGACCTCGTCCCGCTCGAGGACGCACATGGCGGGGCGTACCGGGCCGCAGCGCACTCAGCACCTCCCGACGCCTCCTGCGCATTCGGCGGCGGATGTGCCACGAGGCAGCGCAGTGAGACATCCACTCTGGATGTGGGTACATCGTGCTTGCGGTCAACCCTCTGCAGGCGGCGTTCGCGACAGCGGCCCCTGAGATTCTGGAGGAGGTGGCCCGACTCGGGGCGCAGCCGCTGCTTCAAACGGCGCTGGATGCCGAGGTGACCGAGTTCCTGGGCCGTGACCGCTACCAGCGGGCCGCCTCGGTCCCCGACGCCCAGCCAGGGTCGCGTAACGGCTACCGGGAAGTGACGGTGAAGACCACCGCCGGGCCGATCCAGCTGGAGCGGCCGAAGCTGCGCGGCACGACGGCCGCGTTCGCCTCCCGCCTGTTCGGCAAGCACGTCACCAAGACCCACGCCTTGGAGTCGCTGGTGATCGCCTCGTTCGTGCGCGGCTTGTCCGTCCGTGACGTCGAGGCCACCCTCGCTGACGCGCTCGGCGACCAGGCCGCGATCTCCAAGTCCACCGTCAGCGAGGTCTGCAAGGCCATCAGAGCCGAGTACGACGCCTGGGCCCGCCGGCGGCTGGATGACGTCGTATTGGACTACCTGTTCCTGGATGCCTCGTTCTTCCGCTACTGGGCCGTCTTCGACACCAGCGACCTGAAGACCGGACCCGGTCCGCAACTGGTCGAGCTGATCGACCACCGCCTGAGCGAGTTCATCGACTGCTACCGCGCCACCTACCCGGCCGCGATGAAGATCCTGGACACCGACCGCGAAGGACTGACCGCCTACCTACGCTTCCCCGCCGAGCACCACCAGCGGATCCGCCACTCCAACTTCATCGAGCGCACCTTCGGCGAGACCCGCCGCCGCGCCAAGGTCATCGGCCGGTTCCCGGGTGAGACCAGCTGCATCAGCATCGCCTGGGCCGTCCTTGACCGCGCCTCCCGCGGCTGGCGCGGACTGACCATGACACCCGCAGGGCTCCGGCTCCTGCAGGACCTGCGCCACTCGCTCCTCGACCCGCCTCGCCAGCTCCGCTCCCGACACACCGCCCCACTCCACCCTGCCGATCACCAGACCATCACCGCGACCGCGTAACCAGCTTGCGGACGGTCCGGTGATCGTGGCCAAGGTCTTTAGGATTGTGCGCCATCCGGCCCTGGCCCGGCGCCAACTCGTTAGATCATGCCTCCGGCGGCGTTGATGGTCTGGCCGGTGATCCAGCGGGCGGCGTCGGAGGCCAGGAACGCGACGATGTCGGCGATGTCGGCTGGTTCGCCCAGGCGGCCCAGCGGTGTGCGGGCCTTGGCGTCGTCAATGACGTGCGGGGGCACGGTGTCGATGACGTCGGTACGGGTCAGGCCGGGCAGGACGCTGTTGACCGTGACGGATCTGGCGCCCACCTCCCAGGCCAGCGTGCGGGCGAGCTGGTCACCGGCGGCCTTGCTTGCGGCCAGCAGTGCCATGCCGGGCAGCGGCGACACGGTCAGCGCGGAAGAGATCAAGATGATCCGGCCGTGGTCGCTGATGCGCTGCGCGGCCTCGCGCAGCGCCACGAACGTGGACCGCACGTTGGCGTGCAGGTACTGGTCGAAGTCGTCATCGGTGGCGCGGGCCAGCGGCCCAGCGGTCGCAGTGGCCGCGTTGTTCACCCACACATCCACCCGGCCGTACTGGCTCTCGGCCGTATCGAACAACTCCTTGACCGCCTCGGGGCGGGTGATGTCAGTGCGGAGCGCGGTGGCCAGCCCGCCCGCGTCCTTGATCTGGTCCACCGCCTGCGCGGCCGTCTCCTGGTCGCGGGAGCCGATGACGACGCGCATCCCCGCCGCGGCGAGCCGGTCGCTGATCGCCCGTCCGATGCCGCGCGATCCGCCGGTGACGACTGCGACCCGATCCTCGATACGCATAACCCCTCCAATTAGTCGATCCTATGGATAGTCCATAGCCTCGACTAGTTTAGTAGAGGGTGTCAACTGTTCAGGTAGTAGACTGCCTGCTATGGCCGCCGCACCCGATGACGAACTCGTCGAGACGCTGATCGGCGTCTTCATGGAGATCGACGGCCTGTTCAGCACGACGAGCCGCCGGCTGGGACTAACCCCCCAGCAAGCGCAACTGCTGTGCTTCGCCCAACATCTGCAGCCGTCCTTCGGCGAGCTCGCGACCCTGCTGCACTGCGACAAGACCAACATCACCGGCCTGGTCGACCGGCTTCAGCGACGCGGCCTGCTCACCCGCCAACCCGACCGCAACGACCGCCGGATGACCCGCGTCCATCTCACCCCCCAGGGCGAGGCGCTCACCGGCCAATTCCAGCAGGCCATCAACACCACCCTGACCACCCGCTTCAGTTCCTGGCCCAGCACCCAACGCGACAGCCTCGTCCACCTGCTCCAATCCGCCGCAACAGCACTACGCCCCTGATCTCAGCGGCCACCTCCGACCCCAACACGCCACCAGCCCCGCAAAGCCGATCACACCGAACCGCCACCGCACCGCGTAACCTCACCATGAAGCCGGAACTACGCCCCCGATTTACACCGGACTCCGGACGCCACCGTGAAGGACGATCAAGCTTGCCTTTCCGCAAGAAAGTTGATCTGCCTGGCGGTTCTGCGCGTGTCCAGGTGGTCGGGGACGAGGTCCCGCAGCCGGGCGGTGAAGACCTCGCCGTATTCGGCTGCAACCGCAGCGTAAGATCCCTGGCTTGCCCGGTACCGGGCCGCCATGTACGCAGCGTCTGCTGCCGCCCCGATCGTCTCGTCTGAGCTGTCCGGCAGGGCGCTGAGGCTGTTCAGCACTACGGCAGCGTGCGGGGCCAGCAGCTGCCAGGCCGACCACGTCGGCGGGTCCTCGGGGTCGCCGATCTCTCCGGCCGCTTCTGCCGCGGCCTTCAGCAGGCGGGCGGCCAGTTCCGTAAAAGCCAGCAGGTCCGGGCCAGGTGCCGGGCGGCTGGTGTCGCGTACCAGCGGGTGCAGCCGCATGACCGGCAGCGCGTCCAGCCCGGCCGCGGAGTGCCAAGTTAACTTGACACTTCCTCCCGTCGCCGGTCATCGCTGGCTGTGGCGGGGATGGCGTTGTCGATGAGGACGGCGGCGATGGCGGCGGCGGCGGGGAAGGCGTCGGCGTTGAGGACCCGCGTGCGGGCCGCGGCGCCGTCGATGAGCAGCGCGAGCTGCTCGCCGAGCTGTTCAGGGTCGGCGGCGCCGGCTTCGCGGGCGGTGTCGGCGAGCCGCGCGGCGACGGCTTTCTTGTAGTCGCGTGCGTACTGGGATGCGGGGTGCTGGGGGTCGTGGAGTTCGACGGCGGCGGCGATGTAGGGGCACAGGGGGGTGGTGGGGGGGATGTCGAAGGCGGCGAGGAGCCGTTCGCGGGGCGTGAGGTCGGTGCGGTCGAACACGCCGGACAGAACGGAGGGGTCGAACCGGCGCAGGTACTCGGCGACGAGTTCGTCCTTGCCGGTGAAGTGCTGGTAGGCCGTGCGCTTGGACACCTCGGCCGCCGCGCAAAGCTGGTCCATGCCGGTGCGGTTGATGCCCTGCTCGCGGAACAGCTGCTGGGACGCGCTGAGGATGCGCTCGCGGGCGCCCCGGCCGCGGCGGCGGCCCGTGGGGCCCTTCTCCAACTCCGACATGGGTCCATGGTACCCAAGCTGGGTAACGACCGGTGTACATAGTTTGCGCCCCGGCCGCCCGCCCCGTACCGTAAGCACACAGAGCGGTGTACATAACGCCGTCACCCAGGTGCACACGGCACCACCGACCCAAGGGAGCGACTATGGGAAAGCTTGACGGCAAGGTAGCGGTCATCACCGGCGGCACCACCGGCATGGCGCTGGCCGGCGCGAAGCTGTTCGTCGACGAGGGAGCGCACGTCTTCATCACCGGCCGCCGCCAGGACGCCCTGGACGAGGCCGTGAAGCAGATCGGCCGCAACGTCACCGGCGTCCAGGGCGACGCCGCCGACCTGGACGACCTGGACCGCCTGTACGACACCGTCAAGCGGGAGAAGGGAAGCCTCGACGTGCTGTGGGCCAGCGCCGGCGGGGGCGAGCCCGCCCCGCTCGGCGAGATCACCGAGGCCCAGTTCGACACCTGGTTCGGGCTTAACGCCCGCGGCACCCTGTTCACCGTCCAGAAAGCCCTTCCGCTCTTCAACGACGGCGGCTCCATCCTCATGACCGGCTCCAACGCCTCCCTCGGCGCCTTCCCCGGCTGGAGCGTCTACGCCGGCAGCAAGGCCGTCCAGCAGGCCTGGGCCCGCGTCTGGCTCAACGAGCTCAAGGACCGCCGCATCCGCGTCAACGTCCTGACCCCCGGCCAGGTCGCCACCGCCAAGCAGGAAGAACTCTTCGACGAGGCCACAAAGCGCCAGTTCGAGTCCCTCATCCCCCGCGGCCAGATGGGCCGCCCCGACGAAATCGCCACCGCCGCCCTCTTCCTCGCCTCCGACGACTCCAGCTACGTCAACGGCATGGAACTCGTCGCCGACGGCGGCACCACCGCCATCTGAACCGAACAACACACAACCAGGGCAGGACATCTCATGAGCAACATCAGCATCATCGGCACCGGGAACATGGCCCGCACCATCGGAGCGCGGGCGATAGCGGGCGGCAACACCGTCGAGGTCATGGGCCGCGATCAGTCCAAGGCCGCTGACCTGGCCAAGGCTCTCGGCGGCGGCGCCACGACGGGAGAATGGGGCACCACCCCGGCCGGGGACATCGTCATCGTGGCCCTGTTGTACGACGGTGTCGTGCCGGTCGTCGCCCAGTACGGAGACGCTCTCGCGGGCAAGGTCATCGTCGACATCAGCAATCCCTTCAATTCCACGTTCGACGGGCTAGCCCACCGCGAGGAGACCTCGATCGCGCAGGAAGTCGCCAAGGCGGCCCCGGCCAGCGCCAGCGTGGTGAAGGCGTTCAACACCATCTTCCGTCATGTCCTGGAGAAGGGTCGGCCCGACGTCTTCATCGCTGGCGATAATGCGCAGGCCAAGGCAAGTGTGGAGGCGTTCATCGAGAGCCTCGGGCTGCGCCCGCTGGACGTCGGCGGCCTGAAAATGGCGCACTGGCTGGAAGGAGCGGGCGTGGTCACGGTGGGCCTCGCCAACCACGGGGTGGGGAACTTGGACTTCGCCCTCAGCATCACCGAACTTCCCGTCTGAGCAAACGGTTGACGGATCACCGAAAGAACTCGCCAATGACCTTAACGAGGCTCAAATAGGAGTCCCAGAGTTTCGGGTGCTTCCCAGGCGGTCAGCTGCCGGTCGGGGTCGGTTTCATGGTGCGCGAACTGGTTGATCAGGTCGGCGAGGCCTTGCTGGTCCTGCTCGGACAGGCCCTGCAGGATTCAAACCCGATCACTCGAGGAGGCAACCCTCATGCGTGAAGAGCTCATAAAGACAGGCGACGCACCCGGCAACGCGCAGAATGTCGCGTACTGGCCCGCGAGCGGAGAGCTGTGGCTGGTCAACGAGTTCCGCGGGGACTATGACGGCGTGTACGGGAGCGACCGCCTGGTGGCGTTGAGCTGCCCGGATCTCACGTGCTAAGAGCCGGGCCCGCCGGCCGGAACGGGAGCCGGTCGCGGCGCGGCCGTCGCCCTTGCCCTGACGTGGATGCCGCCGACCCTGGCCAGCATCGTCGACACATTGAGCAGGATGATCGCCGCCTTCAGCGCGTTCGCTCCCACGTCGTGCGCCGCCATCCAGCGGCCCAGTTCTGGACCGAACACGTGCGTCGCGCCGTACGAGAAGGCGACCTTCGTCAGGGTGATGGCGACCCAGGCGGTCACGTAGGCAAGCCCGGCCCTGGAGTACACGGCCTGCTTGTCCGGCACGTACTCGAACCGCATGAACGAGACCGCGGCCAGTCCCATCGCCAGGCCGAGCACGGTGGCCGCGGCTTCGAGCAGCAGCCCGGTGCCCGACAGCTCGAAGCCGTCGAAGAAGATCGGAACCAGCGCCGCCGCCCCTGCCACAGGGCGCAGGAGCCGGAACAGCCCCACCTTCCGCCGGCCGATGTCGCTTTCGATGGCGATCGCGAAGATGATCAGGTTGAGGAGGAATACGCTCACATCGCTCATGGCAGACGACGGTAGGTCGCAGGGCCGGGGCCGATCGTCAAGCCGGAGGTTGGTTCGCGTCAACCCGTGGGTTGAGAGTCGGAGGCGATCCCCCGCCGGTAGGCGTAACGGACGGCCTGCGCGCGGTCCCGCGCCCCGATCTTCGCGAAGATGCGGTTGATGTGCGTTTTCACCGTGGCCTCGCTCACGCGCAGCCGCTGCACGATCTCCCGGTTGGACAGCCCCGCCGCGACCAGCTTGAGCACTTCCAGCTCGCGGTTCGTCAACCCGTCCGGAGGCTCGGGGGGCGGAGCGGCGTCGAAGAGCGACTCGCGGACCCGCTTGGTGAGCAGGCTGCGTCCCTCAGCGGCGGCGGCCACCGCCTGGTAGATGTCCTCGCGTGAGGCGTCCTTGGTCAGGTAGCGGAGCGCGCCCGCGCGCAACGCCGCCGCGATCTCCCGCTGATCGGAGTAGGTGGTGAGCACGACCACGCCGGTCCGCGGGTGTTCACGACCGATCCACCGGATGGCCTCGACGCCGTCGAGTTCGGGCATGCGCAGGTCCATCAGCACCACGTCGGGACGGTGCGCCGCCACGGCCGCGACCG
>NZ_JBFAMX010000511.1:0-7477 GCF_040659615.1 Nonomuraea sp. NPDC049784 | reverse complement strand
GACCGGGACGGCGTCATGGTGTGCCCGCCGCGGCTGCCCGAGTGGGACGGGGTGCCGGTCAAGGCGCTGCTGCACGAGCACACACGCTTTCCGGTGACCGTGGACAACGACGCCACCGCGGCGGCCATCGGGGAGCGGTGGGCCGGGATCGCCCGCACCACGCCCAGCTTCGCCTACCTGTACCTGGGGACGGGGATCGGCGGCGGGATGTTCCTGGATGACCAGGTGTATCGGGGACGGTCGGAGAACGCGGGCGAGTTCGGGCACATCACGGTCGAACCCGACGGGCCCGAGTGCTACTGCGGCAACCGGGGATGCGTGGAGGCGGTGTGCTGCCCGAGCGCCATCGAGGCCGCCCTTGGGGGAGACATCCCCTACGCCGCCATCTGCGCGGCCGCCGCCGCAGGCGAGCCCGAGGCGCGGCAGGTCATCGAACGAGTGGCCGGGAGGCTGGCCGACGCCGCCGTGAGCGTGGTGAACATGCTGGACATCGACCTGCTCGTGCTCGGCGGGCCCGCACTCAGGGAGGTAGGGGAGATCTACCGCGAGGCGATCGCGCGGGCCGTGTCGAGCAGGCCGCTGGCCAGGCGGTTGCACGCCGTGCGGGTGGAGACCTCGCCGATCGCGGCCGACGCCGCCGCGATCGGCGCGGCATCCTTGGTCTTCCACCGCACGTACGCGCCCCGCCTGGGGGACTAGGCGCGCTTCAGCCTCAGGGTGACCAGCTCGAACGGGCGCAGCGACAGCGACAGCGCGCCCTCACCCGTGGGGCGTTCCAGCAGGTCAGTGGCCACGACCTCGGCGACGGGGAAGCCCGGTGCCAGCGTGACGCCGGCCCGGCCGCCCCTGGACTCGTGGAAGCGTACGATCACGTCGCCGCTCCCGTCGTCGGCGAGCTTGACGGCGGTCACCACCACCGCGTCGTCGTCCACCGTGATCAACGGCTCCACCTCCGCCGAGGCGGCACCGGACACGTGACGTTCGGGGAGGTTGATGAAGTAACCCTCGCGCACCGCGTCACCGATCGTCGCGCCCGGCACGAGCGCGTGGCGGAAGCGGTGCACCCCCTGGTCGGTCTCCGGGTCCGGGAAGCGCGGCGCACGCAGCAGGGAGACGCGCAGCGTCGTGGTGGTGCCCGAGTCGCCGACGGTACGGGTGACGTCGTGGCCGTACGTCGAGTCGTTGACCAGCGCGACGCCCCAGCCGGGCTCCTCCACGTGCACGAAGCGGTGGTTGCACGCCTCGAACTTGGCGGCCTCCCAGCTCGTGTTGGTGTGCGTGGCGCGGAAGGCGTGGCCGAACTGGCTCTCGGAGGCGTACCGGTCGGCGCGCACGTCCAGCGGGAACGCCAGCTTGAGGAACTTCTCCGTCTCGTGCCAGTCAACCTCGGTGAGGACGTCGAGCCGCCCGCCGGCGAGCGTGAGCACCTGCGTCACGGAGGACGACCCGAACGAGCGCCGCACGCGCACCGAGTCGCCGTCGAGGCCCACCTCGTCGGCCTCCACCAGGTCGGTGACCGTGTTGCGGTAGAACTCGTCCACGTCCCAGGCGTCCCACTTGTTGGGGAAGTCGGGGTGGAGCTGGAGGAGGTTCGCCGCCTGCCCAGGCGCGACAGTCTCCCTGCCCGCGGTCAGGTCGTAGGCGGAGACGACCAGGCCGCGGGCGTCGATCTCCACCCTGAGCAGGTCGTTCTCCAGGACGAAGCCGCCGGCGTCGCGGGCGCGCGCCTCCGTCCCCCGCACGCCGGAGACGACCCTGGCGCCCCCTCCTGGCACGCCGTGGCGGGCGTGCGGGGCCCCGTTGAAGACCACCGTACGATCGCCGTCGCCTGCCAGGGCGCGCTGGGCCGCGTCGATGACGCCGTTCAGCTCCGACGCCACCGCCTCGTACGTCCTGCGCGCCTCCCGGTGCACCCAGGCGATCGACGAGCCCGGCAGGATGTCGTGGAACTGGTGCAGCAGCACCGTCTTCCAGATCCGGTCAAGCTGTTCGTACGGGTACGAGGCGCCCGTACGCACGGCCGCGGTCGCCGCCCACAGCTCGGCCTCCCTCAGCAGGGACTCGCTGCGCCGGTTGCCCTGCTTGGTCTTGGCCTGGCTGGTCAGCGTGGCGCGGTGCAGCTCCAGGTAGAGCTCGCCCACCCAGACCGGCGGGTTCGGGTACTCGGCCTCGGCCTTGGCGAAGAAGTCGGCGGGTGTCTCCCAGGTGACGGCCGGAGAGCCCTCCAGGTCGCGCAGCCTGGCCGCCTTGGCGACCATCTCGCGCGTCGTACCCCCGCCCCCGTCGCCCCAGCCCGTCGGCGCGAGCGAGTGCCGCGCGGTGCCCTTGTCCTTGAAGTTGCGCTCCGCGTGCGCCATCTCGCGGCCGGTCATCGAGCAGTTGTACGTGTCCACCGGCGGGAAGTGCGTGAAGATCCGCGTCCCGTCGATGCCCTCCCACAGGAAGGTGTGGTGCGGGAACGTGTTCGTCTGGCTCCAGGAGATCTTCTGCGTGAGCAGCCGCTTCGAGCCCGCCGCCTTGATGATCTGCGGCAGGCCCGCCGCGAACCCGAACGTGTCCGGCAGCCACACCTCCTCGTTGTCGATGCCGAACTCGTCGATGAAGAACCGCTTGCCGTGCACGAACTGCCTGGCCATCGCCTCCGAGCCGGGCATGTTCGTGTCGGACTCCACCCACATGCCGCCCGCGGGCACGAACCGGCCCGTGGCCACGGCCTTGGTCACCCTCGCCCACACCTCGGGCCGGTGTTCCTTGATCCACGCCCACTGCTGCGCCTGCGACATCGCGAACACGAAGTCCGGCTCGTCCTCCAGCAGCGCGGTCATGTTGGAGGCGGTGCGGGCCACCTTGCGCACGGTCTCACGCAGCGGCCACAACCAGGCCGAGTCGATGTGGGCGTGGCCCACCGCGCTGATCCGGTGCGCCGACGGCACCGCCGGGGACGACAGCACGCCGGTCAGCTCCGCCCTGGCGGCGGCCGCCGTGCCGTTGACGTCCTGGAGGTCGACGGCGTCCAGCGC
Organism: Nonomuraea sp. NPDC049784; assembly: GCF_040659615.1. Lineage (NCBI taxonomy): Bacteria > Bacillati > Actinomycetota > Actinomycetes > Streptosporangiales > Streptosporangiaceae > Nonomuraea > Nonomuraea sp. NPDC049784. Next base: position 4,457 of record NZ_JBFAMX010000511.1, on the reverse strand, counting down.
CCGCTCCAGGGCCCGCAGCAGCTCCCAGCGGCGGGTGCCGTCAGCGGGCAGCTCCAGCATCAGCTCGCCCAGCACCTCCAGGTCCATCACGAGCTGCCACACGGTCTTGTCGAAGACGGCCAGGTCCATGCGGCCCAGCCGGTACAGCGGGGCGGTGCCGGCGCTCTCCTTGTCGCCCAGGTGCGTCGGCTGGAAGGGCGGGTGGCCGAGGATGACGGGGTTGGAGGCGGCCTCGATGTGCAGGCGCACCCGCTCGCCGCCCTCGGCGGGGGAGCCGACGCGTACCCACTGGTTGCGGGGGTTGAGGCCCTTCACCGGCGAGCCGTCGGGGCGGTAGACGAGGCCCTCGGACTGGAAGCCCGGCATGTTCTCGTCGAAGCCCAGGTCGAACAGGGCCTCGACGGTCCTGCCCGTCCACTCGGCCGGCACGGTGCCGGTGACCGTGAACCAGCTCGTGCCCCACGGCGCGCCCCACGCGGCGCCTGGCGCGATCGGCTCGGGGGTCGCCGCCAGCCCCTCCTCGACCGGTACGGGCTCGCCCGGCGCGTGCCACACGGCCACGTCCAGCGGCACGGACTCGGGATAGACGGCCGGGCGGATGCGCTCGTCGAGCACACGCTTCAGTCGGGCCTCGACCAGGTTGCGGTCATCATGCATGTCAGGGGGCTCCCCACGAGAAAGGTGATAAATAAGCCCTTAGCACGTTAAGCAACCGGCTCGCGCTGGTCCACCTCGCGCCCCGGTGGTACACAGTCGTCATGGCAGAGATCGTCCTCTTGCACTCCGCACAGGGCCTGCGCCCGGGGGTGGGCGTGGCGGCGGAGGTTCTGCGGTCGGGCGGGCACGCCGTGCGCACGCCCGACTACTACGACGGCGAGGTCTTCGCCGACATCGAGTCGGGTCTGCGCAAGCGTGACGCGCTGGGCCCCGACGAGCTCGACCGCCGCTTCCGCCGGATCGGGGACCAGGTGGCGGGTCCCGCGGTGTTCGCCGGGTTCTCGCTGGGAGCGTACGGGGCGCAGTTGCTCGCGGCGACGCACCCGATGGCGAGGGGCGCTCTGCTGTTCCACGGCGGGGTGGCCGTCGAGGGTGAGTGGCCGGACAGGGTCCCCGTGCAGGTGCACTACGCCGAGCACGATCCGTGGCTGGACAAGGAGGAGATCGCCAGGCTCGGAGCGGCGGTGGGGGCGGGATTCGAGTGCTTCGTCTATCCGGGTGACCGACACTTGTTCGCCGATCCCGGTCTGCCCGATTACTCGGAAGAGTCGGCGGCGCTCATGTGGAAGCGGTCGCTCGCGTTTCTCAGCCGGACATAACGCGATTTCTGCAAATTGGGTCTCCCTTTTCTCTGGCGTTTTATTTACGATCACATCGACCAATCGAGATCGACGGAGGGATCGCATATGACGATCGAGATCAAGAAGGTCGAAGAAGTCGAGACGACGGGTAACAGCAACAGCTGCTGACCGTCTGCGCGGCCTCCTGCGGAGGCCCCCATCCGCAGGAGGCCCGCCTCCGACCTGCCCTGGAGTCGTCTCCATGCCAAGGATTCAGGTGAATCCGGCTTTTCCCCTTTTCATCGATGAGGAACACGAGCGCATACGGCTCGGCGATTTCCCGCCGACCGGGCAAATACTGGATCCCGCCCCGCCGCCCCTGCGTCGCCTGATCCGGCTCTGCGCCGAGTCGCCCGTCGAGCAGAGCGAATTGCACACCCTCATCGACGGCGTCGATCCTCAGGATATCGACGCGGCGGTCGAGCAACTTCTGGCCGCGCGGATTCTCGTCACCGACGCCGAACTCGGCACGCTGACCGGCGAGGCCAGGCTGTCCCGGTTCGGGCTGTGGCTGTCCATGTTCCACCCGGCGGAGCAGGCCGCCGCGGCGATCGCGGACCTGTCGCGCAGGCATGTCGCGGTGCTCGGCGCGGGCGCCATCGGCGGGCACGTCGCGCTCCAGCTCGCCACCTCGGGCGTGGGCCTGCTGACGATCCTGGACGACGACCGGGTGGAGCTCAGCAACCTGCACCGCCAGCACCTCTACACCGTGCGCGACCTCGGCGAGCCCAAGACGGCCGCCGCCGCGCGCACGCTCCTGGAGCACTGCCCGGACCTGGAGGTCAGGCAGGTCGATCGGCGCATCGCCGGGCCGCGCGACGTCGTCACCGACGCCGACCTCGTCGTGAACACCGTGGACACGCCGCAGCCGCACATCCGCCGCTGGGTCAACCAGGCCTGCGTCGAGGCGGGCACGCCGTTCGTCACCGGCGGGTTCAACCAGCACGTCGGCCTGCTCGGGCCGCTCGTCGTGCCCGGCAAGACCGGCTGCCTGGCCTGCCAGGAACGTGCGCTCGCCGAGCGCTACGGCACCACCACGTTGCCGGTCAGCGACAACCTCGGGCGGACGATCCCGTCGTTCGGGCCCTTGTGCGGGATCGTGTCGGGGATGCTGGCCTCGGAGGTGATCCGCCACCTGACCGGGACCGGCGCGCCCGCGATCGAGGGCAGGAGCGTCTGGCTGGACCTGCTCACGCTCACCACCACCGCCCGGGACTTCGACCGGCTGGACGACTGCGAGGTCTGCGGGTGAGGGCCGATTTGTCGTTCCTCACTGTCGTCGCAGACGGGCCGGACGACTATGTGATCGGCAACGGTGAGACGTTCGTCAACGTGCCGGGGGTGGCGGCGGCCGTGATCGCGTCGCTCGACGGCACCAGGACGGCCGAGGAGGCCCGTGCCCGAGTGCTGGCCGAGCACGGCGTGGACGTGGACGTGGCCGAGTTCGTCACCGGGCTCGAAGGAGCGGGGCTGCTCAGCCGGCCGCGCCGCCCGCCGAACCTCTGGGACCGGATCCGGCCCCGTCACGTCGCCTGGCTCTTCTCCAGGGCCGCCCACGCCGTGCTGGCCCTGCTGACGGCGGCCGCGCTGGCCGCCGCCGTCGCCAGGCCGGAGATCCTGCCCGGTTTCTCGTCGCTGGTGTGGTCCAACAGCCTCACGTTCGCGGTGGCCTTCGTGGCCGGCTCGTGGATCCTCGTGCTGGTGCACGAGCTCGGCCACGTCGCCGCCGCGAGGTCTCTGAACGTGCGGGCCGAGCTGTCGCTCGGCACCCGGCTGCAGTTCCTGGTCGTGCAGACCAGGATCACCGGCATCTGGGGCGTGCCCAGAAGGGCCCGCTACCGCGCGTATCTGGCGGGCATGCGGGTCGACTGGTTCTTCGTCTGCGCGGGCGCGTGCGTCCTGTACGTCGCCGACTTCGCCATCGTGCGGCTGGTCATGGTCATCTGCCTGTCGCAGATCGCCTGGCAGTTCCTGTTCTTCATGCGTACCGACGTCTACTACGCCTTCGCCAACGCCGGCGGGAACAAGAACCTCATGGCGGACGCGCAGGCGTACCTGCGCGCCGCGCTCGCGGGGAACGCGGGGCAGGCCCGCCGCAGCGTCCGCGTCTACGCGTGGTTCCTGGTGGCGGGGCGGGTGCTCGGGCTGGGGTTCTTCGCCCTCTACACGGTGCCGATCACGCTCGCGGTGGTGCGGCGGTCCGTCGCGGAGCTGCCCGGCTGGCAGCCCGTCGCCACGCTCGCCCTGGTGGCCGCCGGGTGGGTGCTCTACCTGGCCCTGCTCGGCCGCCGGCTGATCACGTCAGCGCGGAGTGGAGCCCTTCGGCGAAGCCGGCCGGGCTCGTGAGATAGCCCACGGCGGTGGGTTTCCAGCCGCAGCCGGGGGTGGCGAGTTCACGACAAGTCGAGAAGTGGCCACATCGACCTCATAGACACCGTGCCATCCAGATCACTAGGAATGCGGTATTCGTGCTTACCGATTTTCTGGAGGTCCTCCATGGGGCGATGGCGGGCTGCGGCCGTCTCCATGGTCATGGTCGCATCGGTGCTCGCGGCTCCCGGCGCGCACGCGGCAACGGTATCCCCGCCGGCGGCGTTCACGAGTGCCCCGGCGAGTGACGAGATCACGCTGATCACCGGCGACCAGGTGCAGGTGCGGGCCGTGGACGGCGAGCACCACGCGGTGACGGTCACCACCGCGCCGCGCGCCGACGGGTCCGTGCCGACGTTCCAGGTGCTGGAGTCGGACGACGGCGTGACCGTCATTCCCGACGACGTCGCGGCCCTGGTCCCCGAGCGGCTCGACACCGCGCTGTTCAACGTGACCGAATTAGCCGAGCAGGGCTTCGGCACCGCGATCCCGCTCATCTTCACGTACGCGGGCAACACCACCAAGGCCGCGATCCCAGCCGTGAAGCAGGTCCGTACGCTGGAGAGCATCGGCGGCGCGGCCGTCCAGGTGGCCACGCGGGACGCGGCGCGGTTCGGGACGGAGCTGGCCAAGCTGGCCGCCCCGACGCTGCGCGCGGCGGGGCCGCTGGCAGGCGTGGAGAAGATCTGGCTCGACCGCAAGGTGGAGCCGGCACTGGAGCAGAGCGTGCCGCAGATCGGCGCGCCCGAG
>NZ_JBFAMX010000510.1:0-7482 GCF_040659615.1 Nonomuraea sp. NPDC049784 | reverse complement strand
GCCGTCCCGCTCGTCGCCGTCCGTGAGCCAGAACGCGTGCTCGAGGAACTGGCGCGCCCCGAGCAGGTGGTGCCGGATCGCCTGCGCGCGCATGTCCGATAGCCGCAGCTCCCACTGCCCCGCCCCGAAGTGCGTGCCCGGCTCGACCCGCGCGTAGTACTGCTCGACGATGCACCCGCTGCGCCCGTGGGCGCGCGCCACCGAGTCGCCGAACTTGGCGCTCAGCTGGGCGTCGTTGTTCCGCGCGTCCACGGCGGTCACGTCCCGGAACGCGTCGATCGCGAAGTAGTCCATGCCGAAGTTGGAGCGCACGTCGTCGGCGATCACGACGTCGGTAATGTCCCACGACCCGACATGGGCGAGCACCTCGTGCCCGGAGAAGAGGAGCCCGTGCTCGTGGCACCAGTCGGCGACGGTGCCGAAGAATGCGTCCGTCGCCGTCGCGGCGTAGAGGGAGAAGAAGCGCGCCCGCACCTCCGCCTGTCCGGCATCGTCGGAGAGGAGCGCGGGCAGGATCCCGCGCCACCCGCCGTCGAGCTCCCGGTCGGCGGCCTCGCGGAGCGTTGCCGAGTACATGAGCGACGACCCGAGCGTCCCTGTCCGCTCCGTCCAGTCCCAGAAGCAGGAGTGCGGCTGGTCGAAGAACACGTACACCACGGTGTCGCCGATGTGGTCGCTCAGGGCGTCCACGTACGGCTGGAGCCCGACCTCCGTGAACCGGCGCGCCGCAGCCGGCTCCAGATAGTCGATCATGCGGGAGGTCGCGCAGCGCGCCGACAGCGCGGCGGCCACGCGCGCGCCGGCGGGGGCGCCGGGCAACTCGACGGCGACCGTCGCCCCGTCGGGGCCGCTGCGGGCGATGGTGGCGCGATCGGTCACGTCCCGGTCCTCGCCGTCGTCCGAGCGCAGGAAGACGCCCTGCAGCTCCCAGTCCGCCCAGCGTGGCGACCCGCCGTCGAAGACCCACTCCGCGCCCTGCTCCAGCAGCCAGTCGACGTCCGTGGCATGGATGCCGCTGACGGTCAGCTCCGCGCGGCCGTCTACGACCGTCGACGCTGTCCAGAAAAGGTGGCTCTCGCGGAAGGAGTCGTGGCCGGCGACGGTCTTCCCTCCCGCGTGACCGGAGAGCCAGTTGTAGTCGTCGTAGATGCCCATGCGGAGCCCGAGTCGCCGAGCCGTGTCCGCGGTGGTCCTGACCGCCGCGAGGTGCTCGCGGGACAGGTACTCCCGCAGCGGCCAGGAGAGGCGCACCGCCACCTGGAACGACCCGTAGCCGGCCTGCCGCATCGTCGTGAGCTGCTCGAGGATCTCGTCCTCGGTCGGGACGCGGTGCCAGAACCAGTAGTTGGCAGGGCGATGCCAGAAGTCCGGGTCGCGAAAGCGCGCGAGCTTCTCGTCGGCGGGCCCGATCGTCACTGCTCGACCGCCTGCGGCTCCGACTGCTCCGCCGGCACACGCGAGTAGTCGGGCTTCGGGTCGAGCTTGACGCCGAACGTCAGCAGCGCGTACAGCCCGGCGCCCACGGCCATCGCGATCACGACGCCGACATTGCTCGCGCCGAACACGCCGCCCTTGGCCTCATCGGTCAGGAAGAAGCCGGTGACATAGGCGAAGTTCGGGTCCGCGCTTGTCACCAGGCCCAGACCGACGACGGTGCCGACGCCGAGGCTGACCAGCGCCGTCCACCGGCCGTTGCGTCCGCCGGAGCCGAAGGGCTTGGCCATGTCGGTGTTCCAGCCGAGGCGGCGCTGGCGGATGAAGTCGATCATCTGGATGCCGCCCGTCGTCCCCATCATGACGGCGATGAGGGAGAGGAACGACTGGAACGTAGCGAGGAACGAGGTCGAGATGAACAGCAGGTAGAAGGCGCCGGCGGCGATGATGAGGGCGTTGATCGCCGTGGTGGTCGAGCGGCGCAGCGGGACGCCGATGGCCAGGAGCGCGAGGCCGGACGAGTAGATGCCGGTGATCGCGGCCGAGACGAGCGAGATCACGATGACGATCGAGAACGGGATGAAGAACCACAGTGGGAGCAGGTCGGTCAGCGCGCTGATCGGGTCCGCTGCCGCCGCCTCGCCCAGCTTCGGCGCGCTCCCGGCGAGCAGCACGCCGACCACGAGCAGGATCACGGTCGGCACGGAGAGACCGGAGATCGTCCAGCCGATGACGCCCGCGGCCGGGGTCTTGCGCGGCAGGTAACGGGCGAAGTCGCCGCCGTAGTTGAGGAAGCCGATGCCGACGAGGGTCATGGCCATGATGGTCCCGCCGACGATGGCGAGCGGACCGCCGGCCGGGGCGTCGCCGAGGCGCGCCCAGTCGATATGGGGGATGATCAGCGCAAGGAAGATCACCGTCATCAGGCCGGTCACCCAGGAGATCCAGACCTCCACCTTCATGATCAGCTCGTGGCCGAGGACGGAGACCGTCATCGTCACGGCGAGCACGAGCACGAACCAGAGCACGATGGTGAAGGTCGAGCTGCTGCCGTCGGAGTTGGCGAAGACGGCCGGCCACAGCTTGGAGAAGAGGTTGGCGCCGGTCGTGGACGCGAGCGTGATGATCGTGATCTTCCAGCCCATGTTCGACAGGTAGGCGAAGAAGGCGGGCACGCGGTTGCCCACGAATCCGAAGGCGAACCGGGTCTGCGTCAGGGTCGGGAGCCCCGTGCGCGGACCTCCGACGGCGAGGATGCCGACGAACGCCGACGAGACAAGGTAGCCGATCGTGCCGGCGATGATCGCCTGGGGCACGCTCAGCCCGAGGCTGAAGACGTAGATGCCATAGCTGATGCCGAGGATGGAGATGTTCCAGGCGAACCAGATCGCGAAGAGGCCGCGCGGGCTGCCGCGCCGTTCGTCGTCGGGGACGGGGTTCACACCGTTGGTCTCGACGAGGGACTTCTTCTGAGCCGGGGTGTCGGGGGTCACGAGGGTCTTCACTTCCGATCGGATTCGCGCACGCGCGCGTCGTTGCGGGTGGTGCGGTTCGAGGTCAGGGATGCGTGACGGCGTCGTTCATCGAGGCCAGCAGCGATCCGACGGAGAAGCGGTTGAGGTCGCCGCCCACGGCGCCCGTCCCGCTGACGGCGATGGCAGCCGCGGCGGCGGCCCACTGCGCGGCTCGGTCGAGCGAGTCGCCCTCGCACAGTCGCGCCACGAGCGCGCCGAGGAAGGCGTCGCCTGCGCCCACGGTGTCGTCGACGGCGACGCGGGGCGAGGGGACGTGGCTCAGGCGGCCGGCGGTGCGCACGAGGGCGCCGTCGGCTCCGACCGTGACGACGACGTCGCCCGTGATCGGTGTCCGCACGAGGAGGTCGCGGGCCTCGTCGACGCTCTGTGGCGTGGGGGCGCCCGACAGGTCCGCGAGCTCCCCCGCGTTCATCACGAGGACGTCGACGAGGTCGAGCAGGTCGGCGGGCACCTCGCGGTACGGGGAGGGGTTGAGCACGACCCGGGACCGGCCGGCGAAGGCGCGGATGGCGAACTCGACGGTCTCGCGCGGGATCTCGTGCTGCAGTACGACGACGCGCGGCGGCTCCGAGGCGGCCAGGTACGAACGGATGTGCTCGGGAGCGAGGTGGCTGTTCGCACCCGGCGTGACGACGATCGCGTTGTCGTCACCCGTGATGAGCAGCACCGCGCGTCCGCTGGGCATCCCCGGCACCTCGACGAGATGCCGCAGGTCGACGCCGGCGTCACGGAGGGGCTCGAGCGCGGAGGCCGCATCCGAGCCGATGGCGGCGAGGAGGCCGACGCGGCCGTCCAGGCGAGCCGCGGCCAAGGCCTGGTTGGCGCCCTTCCCGCCCGACCCTTCGAACATGCTCGTCGCCCCGATCGTCTGGCCCGCGTTCGGGAACCGGTCGATCCGGAGCCCGAGGTCGACGTTGACCGATCCGATGACGAGCATGTCGAGCCGATCGGAGTTACCACGCTCTGGGAAAAGCATTTCCAGAGACAAGCACGGACGTCCGTCCCCTGTCAATCCGCGCTACGATGCCGGGGAAATGGTTCATGGAGACACGAAGCGCACCAGCCTCAAAGAGGTCGCGCGGCTGGCCGACGTCTCCGTGCCCACGGCTAGCCGCGTTCTGGCCGGTGTCGATCGCAACGTCGACGCCGTGCTCGCGGAACGCGTCCGACAGGCCGCCGACACACTCGGCTACCGGGTGAACGCCGCCGCGCGAGCGCTGCGGCGCCAGTCGACGGACACGCTCGCGCTCCTCGTGCCCGGCATCGCCAACCCGTACTTCGCCGAGCTCGTCGCGGCGTTCTCCCAGCGCCTGGCGGCGGAGGGACGCAGCCTCATCACGGTCGACACGAACGACGACATCGAGGTCGAGTCGATCCAGCTCCGCTCGATCGACCGCGTCCTCGTCGACGCCCTGATGGTGGTGCCCGTCTCACGCGAGCGCAGCGGTGAGGCCATCCGCCAGGTCATGCGCACCCGGCGCGTCGTCCAGGTGGACAGGACGGCCGCGGACGTGGACGCGATCTCCGTCGGGCTGGACAACGCCGCGGGAGTGGCCGTGCTGGTCGACCATCTGCGCTCAATCGGCCGCGACCGGATCGTGTTCGTCGACGCCCGGTCGACGAGCTCGGCCGGACGCGAGCGGCTCAACAGCTTCCTCGGCCTGGCCGGACCGTCCGACTGGCTGATCGACATGCCGACCTTCTCCGTGCGCAGCGGCGTCGAGGCGGCCCGGCGTCTCCTCGACGATCCCCGCGCCGCCGACGCGGTGATCTGCGCCGCCGACGTGCTCGCCGTCGGGATGCTCACCACCCTGCAGCAGGCCGGCGTGAGGGTGCCGGACGACATCGCCCTCACCGGCTTCGACGGCACGAGCCTGGCCGAGATCGTCGAACCGGGCCTGACCACGATCGCGTCGCGCACCGAAGCGATCGTCGACGCCTCGCTCGCCGCGGTCGCTGGAGCCGACGTGGACGTCGAGATCGCCCCCTCCCTGGACGTGCGCGGCTCGACGGTACGGAACGCGCCCGCGTGCTAGGGACGTGTCTCGCAGTTGGATTGCCCATTGGCCTGGGATCTGTGTCGCGGTTCGAGTTGTTGACGGATGCCCAGGCCCGCGTTCCGCGTAATTCACCGGCCTGAGAAGTGGCGGGGCCTGGTGCATTGCCAGGCCCCGGTCACCCCGTTTACAGCGGGCCGAGGCTGTTGTCGTCGGGATCCAGAGTGCTGACGCCGCCCGTGCTCAGGTCGTAGTACCAGCCGTGCAGGCGGAGCCGGCCCTGGGCCAGGCGGCGCTTGATAGCGGGGTAGCTGCGGAGCTTGTCGAGTTGGGCATGGAGGTGGGACACCTCCGATGGTGTGGCCGGGGCCGGGGCCGGCCGAGCGCGGCCCTTGGTGCGGGTCAGCCACCACCAGGTGTCGAAGGTCGAGGTGGTCAGCCCGCCTCGCCGCATGATGCCGACCGCGGCGCAGTGTGAGTGCCCGCACACGACGATGTCGGTGACGGCGAGTACTTCCAGCGCGTAGCTGAGTGTCGCTGCCTCGCTGCAGCACCGGCCTGGCCGGTACGGTGGCACGACGTTTCCGACGGTGCGCAATTCCAGGATCTGGCCGGGGCGGGCCCCGGTCAGCAGTGCGGGCGACACCCTGGCGTCGCTACAGGCGATGAACATCGCCTCCGGCCGGTGTGGCTCCACCTGGGCGGCGGGACGAGGCCGCTGGCGCGGCAGGGTACGGGCATAGTTGATCAACGAGTCCATGACAGGTTCGTTCTCCAGGTCGCGGGTCGACGAATGGACGGCGGCCCTCGCGCCGGCTGGTGAGGTGCGGCGCGAAGGGACACGCCCGTCAGCATCGAAGAATCTGCGTACCCGGCAGCGGCAGCGAGGGGGTGCTCCCGGCTCCCGCCAGCAGCACCGAGTTCCGGAGGGCGTGTGCGGCGGGTGCGGAGAACACGTCTGGCGCGGCGGCGAGCATCTGCCTGGACAGCGTGAGTCCGTGGGCGAGGACTCTTGCCTGATGACGCACCCCGGGCACGTGCGCAGGCGTGTGCGACGGCCCGGGCATCGGCGTGGACTCCAGGCCGGCGGCCTGTTCGCTGCCGGCCTGTGGCCCAACAGGCGTGGACGGTGGTCGTCCAGGATCGTGAACGGCGCACGGGAAGCTCACGGTGGCGTGCAGGACCAGCGACAAGGCCAGCACCAACGCGTACACCCAGGCGGACAGGCTGTTGCTCCCTGCATCACCCGCCATCGCTCACCTCACAACGGAAGAGCTCGCCGCCCCATTCAGTTACACAGCATAGATTGTTGATAACTATGTGTAACCACCGGGTGAGAATGCGGTCGTATTGGAACGGTTCGCGAGTCTCGGATGGGCGAAGCGCTGTCCTGCTGCGCCGCCGGGAGCAACTGGCCCGGCGCATCGCTGAGGCGCAGGCGTCGTTTGAACTCATCGACTGCGCGCTGGACTGCGATCATGAGGACTTGGCCAGTTGCCCTCATTTTCAGTCCATGCTCACGGAGCGGATCTCTCTATCGCCTCCGCCACACGTACGAGTGTGAACAGGGCTCCTTGAGGTCGGCATACGGCGCCTCAGGGGGCCGATTACTACTATGAGCAATGGTTGATCAAGTGCTTCCTGTTGCACGCCGCCCGGCGGGTACGGAGGAGAACCATGACGCCTGGGGATATGAAGGATCGCCGCACGGCGGTTCTCGACGTGAGCGGGCTGCAGTGGGCCTCGGAGCAGCACGTCGTGCGTGCTGCCCTGAGCCGCCGCCCTGGCGTGATCGAGGCCGAGGTGAACCCGGTCGGGCAGACCGCCACCGTGGTGTTCGATCCGAGGGCCACGTCCATGGCCGAGCTTCGCCGCTGGGTACAGGAATGCGGCTATCACTGCGCGGGGCAGTCCGTACCGTCGCACGTCTGCGATCCCATGGCAGAACCCTGGCTGCAGCGCGGCGGGCGCAAGGTCGGTCCCCGCTACCGTGCTCCCTCTCGCACCGACGGGCCCGATCCTCGATCGAGTACGGCCGCTCCGGAGCACTCGACTTGCCGCTGCCCCGGGAGTCGTAGGTCACCCAGCAACACCGTCTCGCCCTCACCCACCTCGCTGTGGGCGATCTCAACATCGTTCGCATAGGCTGTGTTCACGAGGCGATGCCACGAGGCCGCGAACTGGCTGCTGGCGTGAGGCCACCGGGAGTGGCGTGATGCGTCGACTTCAAGACCGACGCACGTAATCAGTGATTACGCCGCGCCGTACGAGCCCTCGGAGCACGGTCGCGGGCTTACCCTTTGGCCTTCTCGGCCAGGTCGTTCGAGTGCCCTCCGAGGTGTTTGACGTAGCGGTGGGCCGGGACGACGACAGGTCCGGTTTCGTTCGGTGCGAGGTGGTCGAACAGGCCCTCGTCGACCCATCCATTCCGCTCGTAGAACCTCCGGGCCCGGGCATTGCCGGCGACGACCGCCAGCCAGGCCCGCTGGTGACCGTTCGCCGCGACAAGGCGTTCG
>NZ_JBFAMX010000509.1:0-7494 GCF_040659615.1 Nonomuraea sp. NPDC049784 | reverse complement strand
CTCCGGCCCGGGCCGCCGCCGGCCGGGCCCGGCCCCCAGGCCGCATGCGCGGCCGGCGGGGCGGTGGAGGGCCGGGTACGGCGGCGCGGCGCGCCGCCGCTTGATTTCGCGGCCCGGACCGTCGGCGTTCGGCAACGGTATGTCGAGCTCGACATGGGCGAACTCCTCGTCGGTCCGCCCACGTCCCGCACGGGAGTCCGTACGGTCGCAATCCCGAAAAGGATCATCCCGGCACTCCGCGTTCATCTCGACCAGTTCACCACCCCAGAGGCCCGATGTGCTGATCTTCACCGGCTCACGGGGCGGCATCCTCTGCCGGAGCAACATACGGCGTGCGGCCAAGTGAGACACGAGCACGAGAAAGATCGGTTTCCCGGGCCTGCGCTTCCATGATCTCCGACACGCCGGCAACACGATCGCGGCGAGCACCGGCGCGAGCCCCAAAGATCTCATGCTGCGCATGGGGCATGACTTGGTTCGGGCCGCGCTGATCTATCAGCGCATCACGGCCGAGGCTGACCGCAGGATCGCCGACGCGATGAACGCGGAGATCGCGAACGACTCCAATGGATCTTCGAATGGGCTCTGTCGCACCGGTTAATGGAACGAAGCCCCGTTTCCATGATCGGAGACGGGGCTCTTGATGCAGGTGGGCGGTACTGGGTTCGAACCAGTGACCCCTCGCTTGTAAGGCGAGTGCTCTACCGCTGAGCTAACCGCCCCTGATCGGCACTACACCTTACGACACCACGGGGCCCGATCGCACATCCACCACCCACCCGGGGCCCAGTTCGGGGCGGCCTGCGGCGCGCCAGCCCAGGAGGGCCGCGCCGAGCATGCTCGCGTCCACCCCAAGCGCCGCCGGGATCAAGGGGGGTGCCTCGCGGAAGGCCAGGCGCTTGACGAGGCGGGTGCGTACCGGGTCGAAGAGGGCCGGGCCCGCTTCGGCCAGGCCGCCGCCGAGGACGATCACCGAGGGGTCCAGCAGGAGCGTGTACGTGGCCAGGGCCAGTGACAGGGCCTCCACGGCCTCGTCCCAGACCTCTATGGCGATCGGGTCGTCGGAGGAGACCACCTGCTCCGCCTTGACGCCCTCCACGCCGGTTCGCTGGCTGTAGCGGCGTCCTACCGAGGCCGCCGAGGCGTACGTCTCCAGGCAGCCGAACTGGCCGCACGCGCACTGTTCCCCGTCCGGGAAGACCGGGGTGTGGCCGATCTCGCCGGCCCAGCCCGAGGAGCCGCCGTACGGCTCGCCGCGGATGATCGAGGCGCCGGCGATTCCCGTGCCGATGGGGAGGAAGAGGAAGTCGGAAAGGCCCCGGCCCGCGCCCAGGATGCTCTCCGCGAGGCCGCCGGTGCGTACGTCGTGGCCGAGCAGGACCGGGATGTCCAGACTGGTGAAGCTCGCGGCGGGGACGTCGCGCCAGCCCAGGTTCGCCGCGTAGAGGGCGGAGTTGTCGGACACCAGTCCGGGTACGGCCAGGCCGACGCCCGCCGGGATGCCGTCGCCCGAGGCGGCCAGGTGGCTGATGAAGTCGGAGATGGCGGCCACGACCGCCTCCGGGCCCTCCGCTCGGGGGGTCGGGCGCCGCTCGCTCAGCAGCACCGCGCCGGACTCGCTGACCAGGCCGCCCTTCATGGACGTGCCACCGACGTCGAGCGCGACGACGAACGAACTCATTGCGGACACGGAAGGAGACGATAGCGCAGCTCAGCAAATGTCTGGAAAGAGTGTCTCCGGGACTTCCCAGGATTCGGGTCCGTCCCGAGCCCCCTCATGGCCTTCCAGAGGACTCCCGAGGGGCCTCTCAACGGTCCCTCTTGTCACGAGAGCGACCGAGGCGGACCCCCTACCGGCACCAGAGCCACGGAGACGGACCCGTAGCGGCGCCTGGGCGGTCAGGCGCCTCCGAGCACGCGGTTGAGCGCTGCCTCCACCTCCGCCGACAGCCCCGGCGGCGGCGTCATGGCGGAGGGCGTGAGCGTGTCCGAGCGGGCCAGCCGTACGGCCCCGCAGGACCGGCACTCCACCTCGCCCAGCCGGCAGATCAGCGCGGTCGACCCGCACGTCGAGCACGAGGCCAGGTCGAGGTCGTGCAGCCGTTGACAGTCCGGGCAGATCAACACCTGGGTCTCGTTGCGCACCCCGCGCTGCCATGGGCTGGCGCCGCGCACCGGGTCGGTCTGCCGGGCCCCGCATCGGTAGCAGGGCATGGTTCCCTCCGAAGTCAAGAAATGTCGGCGAGTGCCTTCACGTAGTCGGCGACGTCACGTGCCGAGGAGATCGGATTGACCACCGACCACCGGATCACGCCGTCGCCGTCGATGACGAAGGTCCCCCGAAGAGCGAACCCCTTCGTCTCATCGAACACACCGTACGCCCGCGCGACCTGTCCGTGTGGCCAGAAATCGGAGAGCAGCGGAAACGTGTAACCCTCGCGATCCGCCCACGCACGGTGCGTGAACAGGGAGTCGACCGAGACGGTCAGCAGCTGTGCGCCCTCGAGGGGCTGGTCGCGCAGCGTCGACAGCTCGCTGTGACAGATCCCGCTGAAGGCAAGCGGGTAGAAGACCAGCACGACCTTGGAGCCCCGGAACTGAGACAGGCTCACCGGGGTGCCGTGCTGGTCCTGCAGCTCGAAATCCGGCGCCAGGGCGCCGACCTCGGCAGGATGTGCGTTCACAGGCACCATCCTGCCGCACGGAAGGCGCTCGGGCTCCCTACCGTTTGCCCTTGGGCGTGACGAGCCTGGTCCCGGACCAGTCGGATGCGGCGGAGATGCTGCTGGTCTGCGAGAGACCCGCGGTGGCGGCATCCTCCCCGATGTCGCTCGGCTCCACGTGGCCATCGCGCCCGGCCTTGGGAGTCAGCAGCCAGATCTGGCCGCCGTCGGCGAGTGCTCGCATGGCGTCGCTGAGGACGTCGAAGAGGTCCCCATCACCGTCGCGCCACCACAGCAGCACTACGTCGACGACGTCGTCGCTCTCCTCGTCCAGCAGCTCGTTACCGGTCAGGTTCTCGATGGACTGGCGAAGCTCGTCGTCGACGTCCTCGTCCCAACCGATCTCCTGCACCACCTGACCCGGCTTGAGGCCGAGCCGTTCGGCCAGGCCGCGCTCGCCCTGCGCCTGACCCGCGGTCGCGCTCACGTTTATCCCTCCTGCTTGAGTGGCCCCGCTTATGCGGTTTATCGCTTCGGCACAGTCCACACGCTGTGACCCTCAGTCGTCAACGGTCGCCACGGGTACGGCCGTAGTCGGCCGGAATCAATCAGACAAAAACGACAGGCGAACCTGGCGTTGCGGGTTGTCGACGTTCAGATCGACGAGTGCGATCGACTGCCACGTGCCGAGCGCCAATCGCCCGCCCAGCACGGGGACGGTGGCGTACGGCGGGATCAACGCCGGCATGACGTGCGACCTTCCGTGACCTGGCGAGCCGTGGGCGTGACGCCAGCGGTCGTCGGGTGGCAGCAGGTCGCGCAGCGCGGCGAGCAGGTCGTCGTCGCTGCGCGAGCCAAGCTCGAGCAGGGCGACGCCGGCGGTCGCGTGGGGCACGAAAATGTGCAGCAATCCGTCCCCGCCCTGCGCGCGCACGAAATCAGCGCATTCACCCGTGATGTCGTGCACCGTCTCTCTTGACCCCGTGGCCACAGAGATGATTTCAGATCTCACAGGGAAATCTTACGTATGCACCACGACGGCATCTGGACCCGGAAACACCAGCCCGGTGTGCCCGTCGTCGAAGCGCACCATGTAGGGAGGTTCGCCGTTGAGGCCCTGGACCTCCATGATCACACCACTCCGGTCCCTTTCGCCAACGATATGCCCGTGCACCAGGAGCCGGTCTCCTACCGCAGCATTCATACATCCCACATTGGTACGCGGAAAGCCGTACGAAAAGAGTGATTCGCAAGTTTTGCTCCCCCTGCAGGGGGAGGAAGAAAGATGACCAAAACGTTACGCTGCGCTGATGTGGCGTTTCGGGCTCCGCGGCCGGATGGCGGCGTCGTACGTGCTGGTCACGGCCACCGCGGTGCTGCTGGTCGAGGCCGTGATCATGGCCGGTTACGTGGTGCCGCAGGCCAACGCCATCGACCTGGCCTCGGTGCTGCAGAACCAGGCGGGACGGGAGGCCAAGGCGCTCAGCCAGGAGGCGGCCAGGTTGCCACCGCCGCTGCCCGGCGCCTCCGCCCACGAACTCCTGCAGAAGGCGATGGCGATGGGGGAGCGGCGAACCCTCGTGGGCGGCGCCAGGCCGCCCGACCAGAGCTTCACGACGCTGGAGGCGCTCGTCGACACCGAAGGCGTCATCGTCGCCAGCACCGCGCCCAAGCTCTACGAGCTGGACACCGTCCTGGACGTTCCCCTGCCGGGCCGCGAGGGAGGCGGCGGCGGCAAGTCCAAGACCAGGGTGGGCCCCGCGGTCTGGCACTTCAGTCCTGTGACCGTGAAGACGCCGGTGGGCCTGCAGATCATCGGGTACGTCTACGTCCAGGCCCCGCCGGAGGCCGAGCCCGCCGCGCCGTCCGTGGACTCGCTCACGCCCTTGCTGGCGCCCGGGCTGCTGGCGCTGGTGCTGGTGGTGCCGGTCGGGCTGCTGTTCGGCCTGCTCAGCACGCGCCGGCTGACCAGCAGGGTACGCAGGCTCGCCGGCGTCACGACGGCCGTGGCCTCGGGCGACTTCCGGCCACGGGTGGCGGTCAGCGGGAGCGATGAGGTGAGCACGCTCGAGCATTCGTTCAACATCATGACCGACCGGCTCGGCGCGTCGGTGGAGGCGGCCAGGCTGACCGCGCGCGCGGAGGCCCGCCAGGCCGAGCGCGGCAGGATCGCCAGGGAACTGCACGACTCGATCTCGCAGGACCTGTTCTCGCTGAGCCTGCTGGCCGGGGGCATGCGCAGAGCCGCGCCGGACGCCCTGCGCGAACAGGCCGAGGCGATGGAGCGCACCGCCGCCCGCACGATGCGCGAGATGCAGGCGCTGCTGCTGGAGCTGCGGCCGGTGGCGCTGGAGGACGCGGGCCTGCTGCCCGCGCTGGAGGAGCTCTGCCACGCGTACGAGACGCGGCTCGGCGTCAGGGTCGAGGCCGAGCTGGCGGAGGTCGCGCTGTCGCCCCCGGCCGAGCACGCGGTGCTGCGCCTCGTCCAGGAGGCGCTCGGCAACGCGATCAAGCACGCGGACCCAACCAAGATCACGGTACGGCTGAGCGGCGACGACGGCCCGGTCACCGTGGAGGTGTCGGACGACGGCCAGGGCTTCGACCCCTCCAGCGTGGCCACCAAGCACGGAATGGGCCTGATGCTGATGCGCGAGCGGGTGGAGGAACTCGGCGGCGCCTGGGAGATCCACAGCGACGGAAGCGGCACCACCGTGAGAGCGAGCCTGCCATGACGATCCGCGTCCTCATCGTCGACGATCACGAGGTGGTGCGCCAGGGGCTGCGGTTCGTCCTGGAACAGGAGGAGGGGATCGAGGTCGCGGGCGAGAGCGGCGACGGGGCGGCGGCGCTGCACGCCGTACGGGGGCTGCGGCCCGACGTGGTGCTGCTCGACCTGGTCATGCCCGTCATGGACGGGCTCGCGGTGCTGGAGAGGCTGCGCGGGGAGGCCGGGCGGCCCGCGGTGATCGTGCTGACCTCGTTCCAGGAGGAGGACAGGGTCGTGGAGGCGGTCCGGCTCGGCGCACTGTCGTATCTGTCCAAGACGACCGCGGTCGACCGGGTGGTCGAGGCGGTGCGCGCCGCGGCCCGCGGCGGCAGCGTGCTGGAGCCGGGGATCGCCGCGCTGCTGCTCAGACAGGTACGCCAGGGTGGGCGCCCGCGGCCTCTCGACCTGCTGACCCCCAGAGAGCGTCAGGTGCTGTCGGCCGTGGCGAGGGGGCGGTCGAACTCGGAGATCGCCAGGGACCTGCGCATGGGCAGGGAGACCGTCAAGACGCACGTCTCCAGCATCCTGGCCAAGCTCGGCGTGGCCGACCGCACCCAGGCCGCGATCTTCGCGCTCCAGCAGGGCCTCGTCCCGCTGGACGAGGCCCTGGGGTAACGGCCGCAGGACCGCGCATTGGAACCGGCTCACATCGCGCGCAGCGCCTCCGTGGGCGGCAGCCCGGCGGCCCTGAGCGCTGGATAGATCCCGGCCAGCGCTCCGACCAGCAGCGCGACCGCGAGCCCGCCCCACAGTGCCTCCGGCGGGATCAGCACGCTCCACCCCCGGTACACGGACAGCCCGGCGGTCACCGCGCACCCGAGCAGCACCCCGGCGCCCCCGCCCAGCACGCCCAGCGCCAGCGACTCGGCCAGGAACTGCCCGGCCACGTGCCCTCGCGTCGCACCGAGCGCCCGGCGCAGCCCGATCTCGCCCCGCCGTTCGAGCACCGAGATGACCATGATGTTCCCGATGCCGATCCCGGCCACCAGCAGCGCGATCGCGCCGAGCGCCAGGAACAGCGCGGCGGTGGAGTCGGCCACCGCGATCCGCGCGGTCAGGGCGTCGGACGGCCGCTCGACCTTGACCTGCTCGGGCGAGGCGGCGTGGGCCGTGGCGGGCAGCAGCGCCGCCACCTGCTCGACCCGGTCCTGGACGGCCCGCACGTACAGGCGGCTCGGATGGCCGTCGTAACCCAGCTCGCGGTGTGCTACGTCGAACCCCACCAGCGCCGACCGGTCGATCTCCGGCGCCAGCGGGAACGGGTCGAGTATCCCCGCGACCGTGAACCAGTGCCCGCCCAGCCACACCCGGGTGTCCGGCCCCACCGTGGCCAGCCCCAGCGTGCGCGCCGCCTCGTAGCCGAGCACCGTCACCGGGTAGCGGCCAGTGGCCCGGTCGAGGAAGCGTCCGGCGCGTACCGTGCCGTCGAGGGTGGCCAGCAGGCTGTCGTCGCAGGCGCGTACGGCCAGGCCGCCGGTCTGCCCGGCTGGGATCTTGCTGGTGCGGTAGACGTTCTGGCGGACGAGCTGGGTGGTCGGGGCGACCTGGAGCACACCGTCCACGCGGCGGATCATGCCGGTGGCGTCGGTCGGCAGCTCGGCCTCCGCGCCGCCGAGGTCGCGGCCGTTGGCCACGGTGAGCAGGTTCGTGCCCAGCTGGTCGAGCTGGGCCAGCAGCGCGGACTGGCTGGACCTGGTGACGCCGAGCACGGCCACGATCGAGGCGATCCCGATCGCCACGCCGAGTGCCGACAGCAGCGCCCGCAGGCGGTGGGTCCTGAGCCCGAGCAGCCCGATCCTGAGGAGGTCGCCGGGGCGCAGCCGGGAGTTCACGAGACCACCTGCCCGTCGCGCAGTTCGATCCTGCGCTCGCAGGCGTCGGCCACGCCCGCGTCGTGGGTGACGATCACCATCGTGGTCCCGCGCTGGTTAAGCTCGCGCAGCAGCGTGATGATCTCCTTGCCGGTGCCCGAGTCGAGGTTGCCCGTGGGCTCGTCGGCCAGCACGATGACCGGCTCGCCGACCAGCGCCCTGGCGATCGCCACCCGCTGCCGTTCCCCGCCGG
>NZ_JBFAMX010000508.1:0-7496 GCF_040659615.1 Nonomuraea sp. NPDC049784 | reverse complement strand
CCGGAGCCGTCCTTCCTCTCGACCCCGCCCCCGCCGGTGCGCAAGGAGCCGGAGCGGATCGTCCCGCCGAACCCGTTCACGGTGATCTTCCAGTCACCCGACCTGGCCACGGACGACGACGACATCGCCCCGTCCGCAGCCACCGAGCGCAAGCAGCAGCGCCGCCAGTCCCGGGGCGGAGGCGGCAACCGCCGCCGCGCGGGCTGAGCACCATCATCTGAAAGGGCGCGCACCCCGGCGGGGTGCGCGCCCTTTCACACACGTAGTGCCCTCGACTGTGTCGAGGCGCTGACCTCTGGGTATTGTTGCCCCACGTGAGTACGCCGCGATTCCTCGATCTGCCTCCTGGCGTCGCACCACAGAAGATCGAAACGCCGCAGGGCACGTTCGCGGCCCTGGACGCGCGACCGGTCAGTGGTGTGGTTGAGCGCTGGCCTGCGCTCCTGGTCCCCGGCCTGACGGGCAGCAAGGAGGACTTCATCGCGGTCCTGATGACCTTGGCCCAGTCGGGGCGCAGGGTGGTGGCCATCGACCAGCGCGGCCAGTACGAGACGCTGGGCCCCGACGACCCGGCCGCCTACACCTGCCCCGCCCTCGGCGCCGACGTCGACGCGCTCGCCCAGGTCATCGGCGGCGGAGACCCCATTCACCTGGTGGGCCACTCGTTCGGCGGCCTGGTGGCCAGGGAGGCCGTGATCGACGGGCGCACACATTTCGCGTCCTTCACGCTGATGGGGTCGGGGCCTGCGGCCATCGAGGGCAGGCGGGCGATCAACGGCAAGAAGCTCATGGAAGAGGTGCACGCGTTCGGCCTGGAGCACGTGTGGCACCACAGGCTTGAGCCCGAGGCGCTGGCCGGCGACGTGTCCGACGAGATCCTGGCATTCCTGCGCAAGCGCCTGCTCACCAACTCGCCGACCGGGCTGGCGTGCATGGCCGAGCAGGTGCTGAGCATGTACGACCGCACCGACGAGCTGCGTGAGATCGAGGTGCCCACGCTCGTGCTGTACGGCGAGCACGACGACGGATGGCCGCCCGAGGCGCAGTCGGAGATGGCGGCCAGGCTGGGCGCCGAGTGCGTGGTGGTGCCCGGCGCCGTTCACTCCCCGGCCGTCGAGGCGCCGGAGACGACGGCGGCGGCGCTGGTGCGATTCTGGAACGCGGCCGAGAAGCACTACTTGGACACAAGGTCCAATGTCATGTAATTCTCTACTTACTATGGCGAACATCGAAGACATCGTCGTCCAGCCGCCGCAGAGCGTGACGTGGCAGGTGCATCTCGACCGTTCGATGTGGGTGGGCGGCGTACGCGGTCTCATGCTGCAGGCGCTGCATCCGCTGGCCATGCGCGGCGTCTGGCAGAACTCCAACTTCCAGGAGGACCCGTTCGGACGGCTGCGCCGCACGGCGGACTTCGTGGGACGAGTGACGTTCGGCAGCCCAGAGGAGGCGGACGAGATCGGCCGGCGGGTGCGCGGCATCCACAAGGCGCTGCGCATCCAGGATCCCGACACCGGCAGGACACATCGGGTGGACGACCCCGAGCTGCTGCTGTGGGTGCACTGCGCGGAGGTGTCGTCGTACCTCGAGGTGGCCAGGCTCGGCGGGCTCGGCCTCACCGAGCGCCAGGCCGACCGCTACCTGTACGAGCAGCGCAAGAGCGCCACGTACGTCGGCCTGCACCTCGACGACGTGCCCGGCTCGTGCGCGGAGATGGACGCCTACTTCAAGCAGGCACGCCCCAGCCTGCGCGTGACGGAGGAGGCGGCCTCGACCGTACGGTTCCTGATGTGGCCGAGGCTCCCGCACGAGCTCAGGCTGCTGTCACCCGGCAAGCCCGCCTATTTCCCGTTCGGCGCGCTGTGCTACTACACGCTGCCGGAGTGGGCCCGGCGGATGTACGCGGCGCTGCCGGAGGTGCCTCGCCCGACCGTCAGGGCCGCGCTGAAGGCGTTCAGGCTGGGCCTGAACTCGCTGCCGGAGCCGGTGCACGACCGCGCGTTCATGCCGGCCACGAGGGAGATGCTGCAGGCGTCCAGGGAGCGGCTCGGCGCGGCGGGTTACGACGTGAGCAAGGGCCTCAAGGGCCTGACCGATCCCCGCCGCTGGCCGACGGCATTGGCCGCCTGACCGGCCGGAGCGACCCGGCCACCAGCACGACAGCCGACACGCCCGTCATCGTCCATCCGCTGCCGCCCATGCCTCTGCCGTCGAACAGCACGCCGAGCAGGGAGGACTCCCGCCGAGCGCCGCCGGTGGGGCGGGCCGGGCGGTGCGTCACTCGGCGAGGGCGTCCCATGGGCGGCGGTCGGGGGCGGCGGTCTGGCCCTCGGGGCAGTGGCGGCGGAAGTCGCACCAGGAGCAGATCGGCCCGGGGCTGGGCGCGAACAGCTCGTCGATCTCGTCCGGCACCGCTGTCGGCCCGACGGACTGCCGCTCCCCCGGCGCTGAGGTGCCCTGCCCGGAGGTGCCCGGTCTAGGGCGCGATGTGGCGGAGCCCTTGGTGGGTGGGCTGACGAGGGTGCGGTAGCGTTCGTCGGCCTCCGATGCCTCGGTCGCGAGCTCCTCCGCGCGCCGCAGATGACGGGCGAGCGACTCCTCGGTGTGCCGCCACTCCACGATCTCGCCGGTGGGCAGGTGGTGGAGCTCAACCGAAAGGCAGGGCGTGCGCATCATCGTGGAGGCGGCGACCGCGTACACGGCCAGGGCGAGCGACGAGCGGGCGTCGTCCTGGGTGAGCGGGCGGCGGCCGGTCTTGTAGTCGACCACGACCAGCTCGTCCCCGCGCCGGTCGAGGCGGTCGATGCGGCCGGACACGGCGATGACCTTGGTGCGGGTGGCGACCGTGCGCTCGACCCCCACCGGGTCGTCACTGGGGTCTAATGTCGCGACATATCCGGAGACGAGGTCGCGGGCGCGGCCCAGCCAGTGCCCCGACTGCTCGGCGTCCCTGAACCCCTCCGTGATCCATCCGTTCGTGAGCAGGATGGCGGCCGTCAGCGGGGTCCTGCGCTCGTACGGCTCCCGCCACCACCCCGCCAGCGCGTTGTGCACGCTCGCCCCGACGCTGTTGTGCGCCCAGGCGGGCCCCTTGGACGGCTGCGGCCGGTCCAGGTAGCTGAACCGGTAGCGGCGCCGGCAGTCGAGCCAGGCGTTCAACCGCGACGGCGTGCACGAATAGAGCCGCCGCGGCATCCCATCCAGCGGAAGCTGGCCCTGCACTGCGTTCATGGCCTCCACCCCGCGGAGACGGCTCGGTCGCTGGGATCCGTTGCGGAGTCCGGGCGACGGCGCTCCCTCACCCTAGTCGTCATCCGGGTTGAGCTTGATCCCGGAGATCTTGGTGCCATCGGTGAGCGAGCCATCGACATCGGGGTCGTCACGGGTCAGCGAGCCCGACACCCAGCCGTCGAAGTGCGGCTCCAGGTCGCCGATCGTGACCTCGTCGCCGTGGGCGGCCAGCACCCGCGTGTCACCGGGCAGCGTGAACAGCCGCCCGCCGATCGAGGTCAGCTGGTCGGCCAGGGCGGGGTATTCGCCGCCCAGCTTGCCGGGGCCGTCGGCCTGCAGGGCCTTGCCGGTGAACACGGCCCCGAGCCCCTCGCAGTAGAGCGAGACGCCGCCGGGCGTGATGCCGGGCGTCTCCAGGACATCGAGCTGGACGTCGGCCACCTCGAAGATGCCGTCGTCCTCCATGTCGATGTCGGGCCAGGTCTCGCGCCAGGTCTCCCGCCACAGGGGCTTGTCCTTGGGATGCAGGGCGACGATGGCCTCGTCTCTGCTGGCCACCTCGATGGCGGCCCCGACGTGGTCGGGCAGCCCTGCCGTGCAGATGACGGCGAGCACTTCCCGCTCGCCGACCTGCTCAAGGATCTTCTCGGCGTCACGCGCCGCGTCGATGACGATCACTTCGTCGTCGTCGCCGATGATCCAGGTGTTGTTCTCGACCTTGTGCTCGGTGCCGTCGATATCGACGACGCCCTCGGTCACCACTCGCTCGATACGCGCTGTCACGCTTCCGAACTTTAGTCCGTCTGACTCAGAGCGCGAATCGAGCTCAGTCCTCGAGTCTCGGAGAGAATGCGCCGAACGGGACATCCAGGTCGTGATCTCGCGCGTCGAGCAGCGACAGCTCGGCGAGCGCGATCATGCAGCCGGCATCGGCGGGCCAGGCGATGGCCCACAACCAGTTGCCCAGCGCCTCGCCCGCGTAGACGGCCCGGTCGTCCGCGGCGCCCACGCACCAGAGCGCGGTCGGATGCCCGAGCACGTCGATCTTGGCGTTCGGCGGCCCCGAGTCGAAGCCCTCACCCGGGTCGGGGCCGTCGAGCCCCGCGAACGCCGCACCGAGCCCGATGCCCGGCTCCTCCGCGATGACGAGCAGATCGGCGGGGCCTTCCATGAGCGAGGGCCCCGTCAGCGCGACCACGCTGGCGCGGGCACCGGTGCGCTGGTCGCCCACCTCGCCGAAACCGGTCACCAGCCAGCCGGCGGGCAACGGCCAGGGCAGCCACACGGGCACCACGGCGCTCTTGCGCATGGCCTCCAGCGCCGCGCCGGTCGGCGGCCATGGAGGCTGATACGGCAGGACATCGCCGTGCGTGCCACATCGAAACGCGCTCGACCACGCACTCGGCCCGTGAAGCGGGCCAAAGCACCGCGGACAGGTTGGAGCCGCTCTCACAACTACCCACGGTGCTTTCTCCGGCACCGGCCCGTCAAGGGCGCTTCTCGTTATCCCGTCGTAATCTTGGTCATGTGCGCGTAAATTGTGTCGGCGCGATTATTTTCGACGCCTCTGACCGGCTCCTCCTGATCAAGCGGGGACATCCACCGGGCATGGGGCTGTGGTCCATCCCCGGCGGCCGGTTGGAGCCCGGCGAGACGGACGCCGCCGGGCTCCGCCGCGAGGTCCTGGAGGAGACCGGGCTGCACGTGCAGGTGGGCCGCCTCGCCGGCACCGTGGACCGCCCGGGCCCCGGCGGAGTCACGTACGTGATCCGCGACTACCTGGCCGGCGTGTCGGGAGGCGTGCCGGCAGCCGGGGACGACGCCGCCGACGTGCGCTGGTGCGACATGGACGAGCTGGTACGGCTGCCGCTCTCCGAGGGGCTCCTCGAGTCGCTGACCGCCTGGGGCGTGCTGCCCCGATGAAACGGCGCCTCCCTACCTGTTCGAAGTGAGGCTGGAGATCCACAGGATCAGGTGATCGGCGTTGTACGTCGTGGACCGGCCGAGCGCCACGACCTCCGAGCCCGACACCGCCACGGCCGACAGCCACTGCGCCCCCTGCCCGGCCAGCCGGTCCTTCGTCAGCGCCATGCGGTTCCACGACAGGCCGTCCTGCGAGGTCCAGGCCGCGCTGTCGCCCTCGCCGGGAACGCCGTGCCAGCCCACGGCCACCAGGCCCTCCTCCGCCGAGGCCAGGTCGTACACCGCCGCCGCCTGCTCCGCGGGCAGCCAGGCCGTCTGCCAGCTCGCACCGTCGTCGTCCGAGACGGCCGCGAAGGCGCGCCGCGAGCCGCCCGTCACGGCCGTGCCGATGGCCACCAGCTTGTCCTGATAAGTCGTGATCCGTCGAAGCCCGGCCGAGGTGGCGTCCGGCGGGGTCACACGCTTGCGCGAGCTCCAGTTCACGCCGTCCGTGGAGTACCAGACCACGCTGCTCTCCTGGTCGGCGCCGCCGGAGCCGCCCACCGCCACGTAGCCGTCCCCGCTGGCGACGGCGTCGTAGATCCGCACCCCGGAGCCGCCCTGTGGCAGCTTCTTCGATCTGGTGAACTTGCGCAGGTCAGGCGTGAACCACATGGCGGCGCCGGACGTGCCCGCCTGGTCCCTGGACTCGCCCGCCAGCACGTACCCCTTCTTGCCCGCCGTCACCACGTGGGTCTCCAGGTAGGGGTCGTTCGGGTTGCGGGCCAGGTCGCCGGTGACGTTCACCTTCCTCCAGCTCTCGCCGTCGTCGGAGGTGACGAGGAGGGGGTCGGTGACGGCCACGTTGGTCTCGGTGGCGCCGACGGCGAGCCAACCGCGGCCACCGTGTGCCACGTCCTCGAGCGTCTGCCGGCCGGGGCCGCCGAGACTCATGGACTTCCAGCTCTGCCAGTCCCTGATCGTCCACAGGCCCGCGTCGCCGGAGGCCGAGCCGACGGCGACGTACCTGCCGGCGAAGCCGGCCAGCGCTGTGGTCTCGCGCGCGATCCTGGTCAGGCCCTCGACCTGGCCCAGCTGCACCCGCGAGGCGTTGCCGCGCGGTGGCGCGGTCATGAGCACGAGCTGGTTGTCGACGTCGGAGGCCGCCTGGTCGCCGCCCGCGAACAGGGTGCCGCCGTCGGAGATCGTGAACCCGCGCAGCGTCGCGCCCGGCAGGTTGCCGAGGTCGGCCCGCTTGGCCCACTGGCGTCCGTCGGCGCTGGTCAGCACGGAGTACCGGCCGAGGCTGCCCTGCGAGATCGCCGCGATGCCCGTCGGATAGGAGATCAGCGACTCGACGCCGGCGCTCTCGCTGTTCAGGCCGCCGATGGAGCCGCACTGCGACCACTGTGCCCCGGTCGGGGAGCAGTAGACGCGCACGTCACCCGTGATCGTGCGCTGCCGCCACGGAGCCAGCACAAACCCCTTGGGCAGCACGGCCAGCGTCCCGGTACGCGGCGTGGCCTCTGGAAGCAGGAAGCCGGTCGCCTGCCAGTCGCGCCCGCCGTCGGCCGAACGGAGCACCCGCGATCCCTCGCCGACCGCGGGGGCCCCGATGGCCACGACCGTGTCGCCCTTGGCGACGACCGCCTTGATCTCGCGTACCTCAAGCTCTCTGGTCTCGATCCGCTCCCAGGCCCGGCCGTCGGCGGAGCGCCACGCCGCCGGGCCCGTCCCGCCGTCGTCTCCCGTCGTACGTCCCACCGCCACGAACCCGGACGCCGTCCTGGCGATGTCGTGAATCTGGTCACCGGCCCTGAACGCGGCCAGCCCGGACTCCTCCACCGCCGTCCAGCTGAACCCGTCGGTGCTGGTCCACAGGCCGCGCTCGGACACGCCGTCTCCACCGGCGGCCAGCCAGCGCCCGTTGCCGCCGACGACTCGCTGGACCGTGGGGGTGGAGGCGCCGTTGACCTGGCCGAGCTGCCAGTTCTTACCACCGTCCGGCGAGAACAGGAAGAGCGGGCGCGGTGTGGGGCTCGTCGTGTCGCTGCCGACCGCCACCACCGCGCGGCCGACGGAGGTCATGTCGTTGAGCTTCTGGTTGGCGCCGTCACCGGCCGCGGGGACGGTGAACAGCTCGTCTCCCGACCGCCCCGTCCCCGCCTCCAGCCGCAGGCCGGGGGCCTCGTCATCGGTCCACTGCCATACGATCACGCCCGCGGCCACCAGGACCGCCACGGCCAGCGACAGGACGACGGGGACGGCCCTGCTGCGGTGGCGTACAGGGCCGGACCTGCGGACGGCGGCCGGGGCCGGGCCTCTGTGGTGCCTGCCGCTCGAGCCTTGCGGGCGCGGCGGGC
>NZ_JBFAMX010000507.1:0-7520 GCF_040659615.1 Nonomuraea sp. NPDC049784 | reverse complement strand
GCCGGCTTCGTGCTCCTCCGCCATCGCATCCTGCTCGGCTAAACCACGGTCCGTCACCACCGAAAGTGCGCCAGAGCCACTGACTGGACACACCCGGGCCGACGGCGGACGGGGTGATCAGGCGGGCGGAGGTGCAGGTAGAAAATGATCGTGCCGCCGTGGCTGTCGGAGTCATCTGCAAGGATTCCCGCAGCTATCGAGTAGTGGGAGGGAATGCGATGACCAGTGCATCAGCCGCGGATTACGTCTGGCTTCGCGATGCATGGACGGATGGCGTCGGCACCACGATTCTGTGCATCAACTTCGTACGGGGGTTGTCCCCTGCGGATGCGCTGCGGCGGGTCAAGGTTACTCCGGGCACCTCCGGAGAGTACGGAGTCGCAGCCTACTCGGCTGAGGGTGGGACCGTCCTGGCCGAGAGTGGATGGGCGACCAAGTACGTCACCAACGTGGCGGAGCCATTGTCCTTAGGCACAGCAGTGGCCACGGTTTTTGCTGACCTCAAGGGCGCGGATTTCACCTACGAGGCCAACGAGCAACTGATCACCACGTTCAGCCTGTACAGCTACCGGTTGCGTGAGGGTAACCAGCCTGACCGATTTCTGGCCGACGTGCGCGAACTTGGGCTGTACCGAGATGACGACGGATACGCCGACGACCCCATCTCCAGCGCTCTCGCCTTGGCTTCACGTGCCGCCGGTGTACGCCTTTCCCGCAGCCAGTACGCTAAGCCCACACTCATCGGCTCAACCGACCATCTTTATCCTTCTTGGTGAGGTCAGAGCCTTGATCACCGTGCCATTAGTGTGCCATTGCCTCGGCGACGAGGGTCAACCACGGTCACTCACGAGCGGCCCGAGAATGTCGCTGACCAGGGAACCCAGGGTCCAGGGCGCTCCCGGATCGCCGCCGAGCTCCACATGGTGATCCAGGCCGGTACGGCCCGCAAGGTGATGGACGTGGAGCCGGAGCAGTCGAAACAGGCTCTGCTCGCGATTGAGTCCGGTGGCCGGGCTGCCATGGCCGAACTGCGCCATGTCATGGGCCTGCTCGCCGGGCCGGGCGGCGAGCGTCTCGATGGGTCTTCCGACGGGCTTGAACCCCAGCCCGGGCTCGATCAGCTCGATGCCCTGGTGGAGCGGGTCCGCGCCGTCGGCGTGCTGGTGAGCGTCGCGGTGTCGGCGCCGGGGCCGTTGCCTCCCGGGGCTGACCTCGCGGCCTATCGCGTCGTGCAGGAGGCCCTCACCAACACGATCAAGCACGCGCCCGGGGCTGCCGCGTCCGTGACGATCGGTCATGACGGCGATTGGCTGGAGATCGAGGTGACTGACACTGGCGGGGGACGGAGCGGCGGGCCGCGGACCGGCGACGGCAGGGGACTGATCGGGTTGCGCGAGCGGCTCGCTGTCTACGGTGGGACCCTGGATGCCGGACGGACGGCCGGGGGCGGATTTCGGATCACGGCCCGCGTCCCGTGGAGGAGGACATGACTGAGCGGGTGCGCGTCGTCATCGCCGACGATCAGGCACTGGTGCGCACGGGATTCCGTATGATCCTCGCCGCCGATGGCATCGACGTGGCGGCCGAGGCCGCCAACGGGAGCGAAGTTGTCGCCGCGGTCCGCCGTACCAGGCCCGACGTCGTGCTCATGGACATCCGGATGCCGCAGATGGACGGCCTCGAAGCCACCCGGCGGATCCTTGCGGGCGGTGCTGAGGACACTCGTGTGCTGATCCTGACCACCTACGATCTCGACCACTATGTGTATGCCGCGCTCGCCGCGGGAGCGAGCGGGTTCCTGCTCAAGGATGTCTCACCCGAGCACCTGGTGGCGGCGGTACGTCTGGTGCGCTCCGGCGACGCCCTGCTCGCGCCCACCATCACGCGCCGCCTGGTTGAGCGTTTCGCCCGCCGCGACAATGTGAAGCCCACCCTTCACCGCGATCTGGCCGAGTTGACGCCCCGGGAACTGGACGTGCTGCGTTTGCTCGCCACCGGCCTGAGCAACGCCGAACTCGCCGACCAGCTGACCCTCAGCGTGGCCACGGTGAAGACCCACGTCGCGCGCATCCTGTCCAAGCTCGGCCTGCGCGACCGTGTCCAAGCCGTGGTGGTCGCCTACGAGACCGGCCTGATCTCTCCCGGCGGCACCGGCTGACCTGAATTCACCCGGACAACAACTTGGGAGTGCTCTATGGGGCACCGGCGTAGCGGTGTTCAGCGGTTGTCGTAGCGGTGGCGGGCGGCTTCGATCTCATCGTTGTGGTCGGTGGCCCACCGGACGAAGGCGTAGGCCGTCTCACACATGTCTTCGCCGAGGGAGGTGAGCTGGTATTCGATGCGCGGCGGCATCTCGGGATAGGAGGTGCGGGTGACGAGTCCGTCGCGTTCCAGGTGCCGCAGGGTGAGAGTGAGCATCCGCTGTGAAATGCCGGGGATCTGGTCGTACAGGGCGCCGAAGCGGAAGTGTCCGGTGGCGAGGATGCCGATGGCGAGGATGGACCATTTGTCGCCGACCCGATCGAGGGTGTCGCGGATGCCCTGGCCGTTGTCGGGCCAGGACGCGCAGGGGTGTGGCGGGGTCCGGGCCGCCACGAGCCGCGGGTCTGGGTCTTGGCTTGCGAACATCGATGTGCCTTTTGTACGGGTCGAAACGGGTGCCTATGGTGGAGCTACTTACAAAGCGTAACCAATGTGGGGTATCTGCATGTCTTCCACCATTGCTGTCGTCGGTGCCGGGCCGGGTCTGGGCCGGGCGATCGCCCGGCGGTTCGGCGCGGCCGGACATCCGGTCGCGTTGATCTCCCGAAACCGCGGCAAGCTCCAGCCGATCGCCGACTCCCTGGCCGCCGAAGGGATCACCGCCGGGGCGTATCCGGCCGACGTCACCGACAGCGCCGGGCTGACCGCCGCGCTCGAGGCCGCCGCCGCCGATCTCGGCCGGATCGGAGTCCTGTCCTACAGTCCCGCCCCCGCCTGGGACCACAGCTCCGGGCCGGTCCCCGACACTGCGGCGATGGGCTTCACCACCGCGCTGGAGACCACGCCCGAGTCGGCACGCGCCCAGGTCGACCTGATCGTCGGCGGCGCGCTCACCGCCGTCGCGACGGTCCTGCCCGCGATGCGCAAGGCCGGCGACGGGGCGCTGCTGTTCACCACCGGCGCCTCGGCGATCCTGCCGATCCCGCTGCTCGGCAACGCCGGCATCGCCCAGGCCGGCCTGCGGCACTGGGCGAAGACCATCGAGGATGATCTGGCAGCCGACGGCGTCTACGTCGGACATGTGTGCGTCGGTGTCCCGATCGTCCCGGGCGGGGGTGAGGGCGATTCCGATGCGATCGCCGAACGCTGGTACCAGCTTGCTCAGGCCCGCGACACCTTCGAGACCACCATCGGCTTCTGACCCGCCGGCATGGAGCTTGATCACGGCCAATACGCGGCCAAGTCGAGGTGCTCAGGGGAGAAGGCGCTGGTCAGCGCATGATCGCGACGGCGTGGCTGGTCGTCGCAGATTGCTGGGTGCGATCGACGATCCGTGCTTCGTTCCTCAGCACGGCTCACCGGATAACGCGGGGCCCGCGTTGGTCGCCCGATCGATGCCGACCGCGTGGGCCCGCATGGGGCACATGGAGTGGCACAAGACAGGGCTCCCTTGGGCCTCTAGATCTAGTCGTCCGAGCCCGCAGCCGACGGCGGTACCTCGACGACGAAGAACAGGAGGCTGAGTTTGGTCGAAAGGGCATGGAAGTCGTCGGGGAACAGCTCACGGGCGGCCGGGTCGGGGTGGGGCTCGCTGATGAGGGCAAGGCGGAAGCCGGCGGTGGCGAAGGCATCGGTCATCGCGTGCAACGGCCTGCGCCAGAATCTCATCGGGAAGGGCTGCCCGTTGAACGTCCATTCGTCGATATAGCTGGTGGTCGCGAAATAGTTGGGCCGAGGATTCTGGATCACGTAGTCCACGAACGGGTGCTGCACCGAGGCGATCAGCCGCCCGCCGGGCCTGAGCACTCGCCGCATCTCGGCGAGCGTCGGCCCCCAGTCCTCCAGGTAGTGCAGCACCAGCGACGCGACCACGTCGTCGAACGCGCCGTCGTCGAACGGCAGGCGGTCATTCAGGTCGACCACGTGCAGGGCCGCGTCGTCACCGAGCCGCCGCCTGGCCAACGCCAGCATCCCGGCGCTGGCGTCGATGCCGGTGACGACGGCACCGCGGTCGCGTAGTGCGGCGGCCAGGGGGCCTGCGCCGCAGCCGGCGTCCAGGATCCGGCGGCCGGCCACGTCTCCGGCGAGGGCTAACATCGCGGGCCGCTCGTAGTACGCGTTCATGATGTTGTTCTCGTTCTCCGCCGAGTACGCCTCGGCGAAGCTGTCGTAGTCATTCGCCTGGGCCGGATCTGCAGGCTGGGTTGTGGTCGAAGCCCAGGCAGGACGCCGTGGTGCGAGGTTTTCGGGCACGTTGGTTACGGGTTCCATCGTCGCAGCCTAGTCTGCTGCCTCGCGGGATGTATGTGGGATGATCTTCCCCGGCAGGGGAAAGGCGAGAGCCGCACCTCGAGGTCAGAGGCCTGATGCAGTCAGGAATGTCAGCCCGCTGTAACCGCTGTGCCCTCGGCGGAAGCGCTCGGCTCCGAGGTGATCGCCAGCGCGAGACCGTGGAGCCGTAGGTGGCCGAGGGGAGTCTGATCGTCCCGCCCACCGTGACTCGGGCGAGCCCAGCAGGCCGAGTCGTTCGGATCAGATCTGGTTGAAGTGTCAGTGTCGGCGGCGAGGTGGGGCGAGGTGTTCGGTGAGGGTCAGTGGGCCGCGCCGAGCGCCATGCCACCGCGCAGGGAGAGGGGTGAGGAAGGCGAAGGCGGCCAGGTAGCCGGCGCCCACCGCCAGGAGCCACGCCTTGTGCCCGCGGGGAAAACCAGTACAGCGGGTGGGATTACCGTCACGCTAAGTCGAGAACTTTGACCCCGTGACCTTCGGCACGAGAAGAGGGGCTCGACCATGCCCAAGTACCTGATTCAGGCGACCTACACCACAGATGGCCTCAAAGGAGTGTTGCAAGATGGCGGCACCGGACGCCGACAAGCGGTGGAGCGCATGGCGGAAAGCGTCGGCGGCCGGGTCGAACAGATGTATTTCGCGTTCGGCGAGACAGACACGTATGTGATCGTCGACCTGCCGAGCAATGCGGCTTCGGCCGCTGTGGGTCTCACAATATCGGCGTCTGGGGCGGTACGAACGAAGACGGCTGTCCTGCTGACGCCAGAGGAGATCGACGATGCCGCGCGGATGGAGGTGGCATACCGGGCTCCTGGCGCGTAACAGTCGGGTGATTGCGCTCGGGGAGCGGACACCAGGAGGCCAGGTCCTTGCCGGCGAGACCGCGCCGGATCTCGTCTTTGCTTGGGTGCCGGGTAAGCAGGCGCCTTACGCGACTGCGGCCCGGTAGTCGGTGACTGCGTGTCGGCGGCGGACAGCCACAGACCCGAAGACCGGCTCACCCTTCCAGCCATGGACGATGGGCGGTAGTCGCTCCATCGGAACAGGTTGCCCCACTTGGCGGGCCGGGCAACGTACACGGCGCCCTGGGGCATGCGCGAGCCTCTTGTGCGCCGCCTCTGGGTGCGCTTCGGTTCTTGGGTCTTGGGGGATGTTGCTCGGTTGAACCGTTGATCCGCTGTAAACTGTCGGCTCAGCCTACGCACCAGCGGGAAGAGGCCCGTCACCAGCGGAAACGCGGTGACGGGCCTCTCGTGTCACGTCCGGCCCTCTACGGCTGACACCGGCTGACTACGGTTGATCGTTCCCTATGCGTTCCCAAACGATCAAGGTCGGCAGATCGTGATCGCCTTCTGAGCACCACCCCGACCGGGACCTTGTCGACACGACCTCCCCGGCCCCCTCGGGGGCCAGGGCCGGGAAACGGCGGAGCCGAGGCTGCCGATAGTCTCCGCAGACCCCTGCACCGTTGACCGGCGCCGGCGCATGAGAGGAGACCCATGATCCACGTGCTGCTCACCGGATTCGAGCCGTTCGACGGCTCCGGCGTCAATCCGTCGTGGCAGGCGGTGCAACTGGCCGCGACCACGCCGCCGGAAGGGGTTTCGCTGACGACAGTGATGCTGCCGGTGGTCTTCCACGACGCCATCGCACGGCTGCGCGCGGCCGTCGAGGAGTCCGGTGCCGAGGTCGTCGTCTGTGTCGGGCAGGCGGGCGGGAGGCCGGGCATCACGGTTGAGCGCGTCGCCATCAACCTCGATGACGCTCGCATCCCCGACAACAAGGGCGCCCAGCCCGTCGACGAGCCCGTCGTCGTGGACGGCCCGGCAGCGTACTTCTCCACCCTCCCAGTGAAGGCGTGCGTGGCCGCCGTCCGCGACGCCGGCCTGCCGGCGTCCGTCTCGCACACGGCGGGCACGTTCCTCTGCAACCACGTCTTTTACGGGCTGATGCATCTCATCGAGTCCGGCCGGCCGGGGGTGCGCGGCGGCTTCGTGCACGTGCCCCACCTTCCCGAACAGGTCCCGGGTGGCGACGCGCCGTCGATGTCCGTCCAGTCGATCGCCGAAGCGCTGACGGCGATCGTGTCCGTGGCGGTCACCACGACCGCAGATCTGAAGGAGACCGGTGGCTCTCTCCACTGATCCACTGCCGACCGTCGCCGATCTCGCCCCCCGCTTCGCCGGCCTCGCTCTCGAGAACGTGACGCGGGAGTTCCCGAACGCTCCGCAGCACCTCGTCACGGGCCCGGGCGACACCGTGCTGCCGCGCGTCCACCATCCGGCCTTCTACGGCTCCTATGACTGGCACTCCGCGGTGCACATGCACTGGCTGCTGGTCCGGCTGCTGCGGCGGAACCGGGCGGAGATCGACGAGGCCGCCGTTCGCGAGGTGCTGGACCGGCACCTGACGCCTGAGCACCTGATGACCGAGGCCGTCTACCTGCGGGCCCACCCGACGTTCGAGCGGCCCTACGGCTGGGCCTGGCTGCTCGCGCTGGCGGCTGAATGCGAATCGGCCGGCGGCGACGGTGCACGGTGGGCGGGCGCGATGCGTCCGGCGGTGGCGGCCGTCGCCGAACTCGTCGAGGGGTGGCTGGCCAAGGCCACCTATCCGGTCCGCCATGGCGTTCATGCCAACAGCGCGTTCGCGCTGGGATTGGTACTGGACTCGGCCGAGTCGGCAGGGTGCGCGGCACTCGCGGGTGCCGTCACCGAGACCGCCCGGCGCTGGTTCGGCACCGATCGCGACTATCCGGCGGCCTGGGAACCGTCCGGGCAGGACTTCGTGTCGCCGGCCCTCACCGAGGCGGATCTGATGCGGCGGATACTGACTCGCGAGGAGTTCGCGGCGTGGCTATCGGCGTTCCTGCCGGGGCTGGCACACGGTGAGCCGCAGGCTCTGCTGGAGCCGCCGATCGTGTCCGATCGTCGCGATCCGCAAATCGGGCACCTGATCGGGCTCGCGCTCAGCCGCGCGGCGGGGCGGTGGGCCATCGCCGCCGCGCTCCCAGCGGACGAGATAGGAAG
>NZ_JBFAMX010000506.1:0-7539 GCF_040659615.1 Nonomuraea sp. NPDC049784 | reverse complement strand
GCGGGGGTCGGGGTCGAACGGGCTGCCGCCGCGCACCGCGTCTCGCAGCCTGTCGTTGAACGTGCCGATGCCGGTCCCCGCCAGGTTCGCCTGCGTGGCCTGCTCGAACCTGGCGCCGCCGGCCACCTCGCCGAAGTTCCAGCCCTCGCCGTAGAGGATGATCGACTTGCCGTCCACGCCGTCCTCGGCCGGGGTCAGCTCGTCGAGGGCGCGGCGGACGGCGAGGAGGTTCGCCTTCGGGTGGTGACCCATGAGGTCGAAGCGGAAACCGTCGATCTTGTACTGCCTCGCCCAGGAGACGACCGAGTCGACGACCAGCTTGCCCATCATCATGTGCTCGGGCGCGGTGTTGGCGCAGCAGGTCGAGTCGGCCACCCTCCCGTCCTCCAGCAGCCGGTGGTAGTAGCCGGGCACGATCGGGTCGAGCACGCCGGTGGAGTGGGTGTGGTTGTAGACCACGTCCATCACCACGCGCAGCCCGGCCCGGTTGAGCGCGGCGACCATGCCACGGAACTCCCTGACCCTTTCGTCAGGGTCCGTCGCGTACGAGCCCTCGGGCACCGTGTAATGCAGCGGGTCGTACCCCCAGTTGAAGGAGTCGGTCGCGGCCGTGCGCGCCACGCACTCCTGCTGCTGGTCGGAGTCGGGGGGCAGCGCGGCGAAGTCGCAGTCCGGTTCGGTCCTGCCGGCCTTCCGCTCGGGGACCGTGGCGAAGTCGAAGACCGGCAGCAGGTGCACGTGCGTGAGCCCGTCCTCGGCCAGCGCCCGCAGCTCACGCATCCCGGCGGAGTCCGCGCCGAAGGCCGCGTACGTGCCGCGCAGCCCGGCCGGCACGCTCGCGTCGGAGGCGGAGAAGTCGCGTACGTGCAGCTCGTAGATCGACGCCCGGTGCTGGGGGACGGCCGGGGGCTTGGCGAGGCGGTCCCAGCCGGGCGGCTTGAGGGCGGGGCTGCCCAGGTTGACGAGCCTGCTGCGCCCGCCGTCCGGCGTCACGGCGAGCCCGTACGGGTCGGTGACCTCGTTCGTCCCCGAGTGGAGGGTGACGAGGAACGTGTACGCGCGGCCCCACCACGTCGGCAGCCCGCGTACCGACCAGATGCCGGTCTCGTCGTCGCGCCGCATGGGGTGGAGGGTGCGGCGGGAGCCGTACAGGGCCAGCTCGACCTTCCGCGCGGTCGGCGCCCACAGTGAGAGCCTCGGGAACACCCGGCCCGCCGGCCCGAGCCTGGCGCCGGCTGCCGCGGCGTAGAGGTCGTCGAGCACGCCGGGGATCTGCACGCCCGTGGCCGCCAGCAGCGTGCCCGAGACGTCCCGATCCTCGGCCACGACGCGGTCGCGCAGCGCCGCACGCACCAGGCCGGCGTCGCGCGGGTCCACCTTCAGCGCGGTGTACGACGCCAGGTGCGGCCACCGGGCCCGCTGCTCGTCGCTCAGCGTCCCGGGCTCCAGGCGGATGACCCCCGAGCCGAAGGCCAGGGAGTGCTGGTGCGACGGATCGACCTGCCACGCCACCGTGTCCCGGTCGATCCAGTGGGCCCTCGCCTCGCCCTCACGGATCACGACGTCTTGCAATCCTTTCTGGAAATTTCTGAAACCTTCCGAACCGCTCCTTGACGGAGAAGATCAGTGAGCAAGGGTCCACGATAGGGGACGGCCTGCGAAAACGCCGATGGACACGGCGTAACGCGGCCGAGGCGCCGCCATCGCGGGCCAATGTAACAACTTGCAGAAACCTTACGGACCCATCTTTCTCTGAGCGTCATGTCGGCGTAACGTCCGGCGTGTTCCCCACCCCTCGATCCCAAGAGGAGAAGGACATGCGACGACTCTTACCCGCCGCAGCGGTCGTTGCGGCATCCACTCTGATGATTTCCGCGTGTGGCGGCGGCGGAGGGACGGCGCCTCCCGCCGCGTCCGTTTCCGATCCGTCGAAGGTCAGCGGCGAGATCACCTGGTGGGACACGACGCGGCCGGACAGCGAGGGGCCGACGTTCCAGGCGTTGATCAAAGAGTTCGAGGCGAAGTACCCGCAGGTCAAGGTCAAATATGTGAATGTGCCGTCGGATCAGGCGCAGGGCCAGTTCCAGACGGCGGCGCAGGCGGGGGCGGGCGCGCCGGACGTGATCCGGTCGGAGGTGGCGTGGACGTCGCAGTTCGCGTCACTGGGCTATCTCCAGCCGCTGGACGGCACGCGGGCGGTGGACAACGGGGCCGACTTCCTGCCGGGGCCCTTGAGCAGCACCAAGTACAACGGCAAGACCTACGCCGTGCCGCAGGTCACCGACACGCTCGCGCTGATCTACAACAAGCGGCTGCTGAAGCAGGCCGGGCACGAGGAGCCGCCGAAGACGATCGCCGAGCTGAAGCAGACCGCACTCGACGTCAAGGCCAAGGCCGGCGCCGAAGGGCTCGCGCTCAACGTCGACTCCTACTTCCTGCTGCCCTTCATGTACGGCGAGGGCGGGGACCTGCTCGACGTGGCGAACAAGAAGATCGTGGTCAACTCACCGCAGAACGTGAAGGCGATCCAGACCGTGGCCGACCTGATCAGCTCGGGCGCCGCGCCCAAGCCCGCGACCACGGAGAGCTACGCCAACGCGATGACCGCCCTGAAAGAGGGCAAGGCGGCGATGATCTACAACGGGCCGTGGTCGTTGTCGGAGATCTACCAGGGCAAGGAGTTCAAGGACAAGAAGAACCTGGGCATCGCGCCGGTCCCGGCCGGGTCCGTCAAGGCCGGAGCCCCCACAGGCGGCTGGAACCTGGCCATCTACGCGGGGTCGAAGAACATCCCGGCCGCCTACGAGTTCGTCCGCTTCATGACGACCGTGGACGCCCAGGCGAAGATCGCCAAGGAGATCAGCCTCCTGCCGACCCGTACCTCCGCCTATGCCAAGCCTGACGTGCAGGGCAACCCCGACGTGGTCGTCTTCAAGCCGATCATGGACACCGCCGTCCCACGGCCGTGGATCCCCGAGGGCGGGCAGCTGTTCCAGCCGCTGCTGGAGGGCTACCAGGCGCTCGTCGGCGGCAAGTCCGCACCGGCGGACGTGCTCAAGACGGTCGACGAGCAGTACCACGGGATCATGAAGGACTGGAGCTGACCGGTGGCGGTCTCGACCGGACGGGCCGCGGCCGCGGGTGACACCCGCGGCCGCAGCCGCCACGACAAGCCAGGACGGTTACGGCGCACGTGGTCCGCCCACTGGTACGCGTGGGCGATGATCGCGCCGGTGGTGGTCGTGATGGCGGTGCTGATCGGCTGGCCGCTGGCGCGCGGGATCTACCTGTCGCTGACGGACGCCACCGAGGCGAACATCGGCCGGACCATCGGGGTGAACGTCATCCCGGCCACCTATGAGTTCGTCGGCCTGGACAACTACCTGCGGATCCTGACCTCCAGCCTGTTCTGGGACAAGCTCATCTGGACCGTCGTGTGGACGGTGGTCTGCGTGGCGCTGCATTACGGCATCGGGCTCGGCCTGGCCGTGATGCTCAACCGCAAGCTGCGGTGGAGATCCGTCTACCGGGTCCTGCTCATCCTGCCCTGGGCGGTGCCCGCCTTCGTGGCAGCCTTCATCTGGCGCTACCTCTACAACAGCGACTACGGCGTCATCAACGGGTTCCTCAAGATGGCGGGCCTGTCCGGCGTGGGCTGGCTGGACGACCCGACCACCGCCAAGATCGCGGTGATCGCGGTGAACGTGTGGATCGGGGTGCCGTTCATGATGGTCGCCCTGCTCGGCGGCCTGCAGTCGATACCCGCCGAGCTCTACGAGGCGGCCGAGGTGGACGGGGCCGACGCCTGGCAGCGGTTCAGGGCGATCACGCTGCCCGGGCTGCGCCAAGTGTCGTCCACCGTGGTCCTGCTGGGCACGATCTGGACGTTCAACATGTTCCCCATCATCTTCCTGGTGACGAGGGGCGGGCCTGGCAGCGAGACCGAGATCCTGGTCACCTACGCCTACCGGGAGGCCTTCACCGGCATCCGCGACTACGCGGGCTCGGCGGCCTGGGGCGTGATCATCCTCCTCATGCTGGTGGTGCTGGCGGTCGGCTACCGCCGCACGTTGCGGAGTCAAGGAGACCCATGGTGAGCGAGATCAGGCGCGGGCGCGGCGAGCGGGGCCCGCTGGCCTCGATCGGCCTGCACGCCGGACTCCTGCTCGCCGTGGCCTTCTCGCTGTTCCCGGTCGTGTGGCTGGTGCTCACCTCGCTCAAGCCACGCGACGGCTGGCTCTCGACCGAGCTGCAGTTCTTCAACCACTCCTCGGTCGACAACTACGTCCGCGTGCTCACCGCGACCGAGTTCCCGCAGTGGCTGCTCAACAGCGTGCTCACCGCCGGTCTGACCATGCTGGCCGGGGTGTTCCTGGCGGCGACCACCGGGTACGCGGTCAGCCGGTTCCGCTTCCCCGGGCACCGCTCCGTGATGTGGCTGCTGCTGATCACCCAGATGTTCCCCGTCGCCATCCTCATCGTTCCGCTCTACAACCTGATCGCCGGGCTGGGCCTGCTCAACCAGATCCCCGGCCTGGTGATCGCGTACATGACCATCGCCGTGCCGTTCTGCGCCTGGATGATGAAGAGCTACTTCGACACGGTGCCGGTGGAGATCGACCAGGCCGCGATGGTGGACGGGCTGACCCCGTTCGGCACGTTCTGGCGGGTCGTGCTCCCCCTGGCCCGGCCGGGGATCGCGGTGACCGCGTTCTACTGCTTCATGACCGCCTGGGGCGAGGTCGGATACGCCACGGTGTTCATGTCGCAGGAGGACAAGCGCACGCTGGGGGTGGGGCTGCAGCAGTTCATCGGCCAGCACTGGTCGGACTGGGGGCTGATGACGGCCTCCGCCGTACTCATCGCCATCCCCGCGGGGGCCCTCTTCCTGCTCGTCCAGCGTCACCTGATCACCGGCCTCACCGCGGGCGCAACCAAGTCGTGACTGTACGTGATCGTCGCCCGGGGAGATCCTGGCGGCATGGACGGATTCCTCGACGAGACCTGCGGAGGCGTGACCGAGCTACGCGTGCACGGCGTCTCCGGCACGCCCCCCGAGGGCATGCTGAACCACCCCCACCCCCGGATCGTCGCGGGCGATGGCACCACCGGGTTCTACCGGCGCTGGTCGGCCGACGGCAAGCCACACGGGGAGGACGCGGACGTGCCCGACGCCCGCCGCCGGGAGGCGTACGCGTGGGGCGGCCTGACCTCCGGCGGCAAGACGATCGCGCTGTGGCTGCTCCTGCTGCCGTTCTCGCTGGCGAATCTGTCGTACTTCATGCTCCCCAGGCCGCCGCGCGGGGCGTGGCTGCGGCACGTGACCGAGGCGGCCCAGCGGCTGTTCGCCCTGCTGCTGACCGCGACGCTCGTCGGGGCCGTCACCCGGGCCAGTGTCGATCTCGTCGGCTGGCAGTGCACGGCCGCCGGCCGGGCCTGCACCTACGACACCGCGCCCGTGTGGGTGCACTGGCTGGGCGCGCTGTGGGGGGACGAGCCGTCGAAGCGGCTGGCCGTCACCGCCCTGGTCCCACTGGCGGTGGTCGTGCTGCTGTGGTGGATCGCGCGGCGCACCTGGGAACGCGACGAGCGTACGGTCCTGCCGCCCGGCAGCACCGCCGGTGACGGCCTGCTGCTGGCCCAGCCGCGGCTGTGGCACGGCGGCGCGCCGGTGTGGCGGCTGCGGGTCGTGCACGTGTGCTTCGCGATCGCGTCGATCGGGCTGGCCGTGTCCGCGCCGTTCGCGGGCACCCCGCTGGGGCTCGTCCTGACCGTGGCCAACGCGGGCGTGCAGGTCGTGGCCGCGCTGCTGGTGCTGCTGCCGTGGATCGCCCGGCGGCTGGACCCGGGCTCGGACGAGCGGATTCCCGGGTGGCTCACGTTCGCCTGCCAGGGGCTGCGGGTGGTCGCGCCGCTGGTGTGCCTGGCCACGATCGGGGCGGCGCTTGCCGGGATGTCGCCGGCCGCGCCGGGGCGGCAGCTGCCCGGCGTGGGGGTGGGGGCGTTCCAGTTCGCGCTCACGGTCGGGCTCGGGCTGTTCATACTGGTCACGACCTGCGTGCTGGCCTGGATGGACCGGTCGTCCGGGGAGCCGCGGGCGATGGGCGGGATCGCCGCGTGGTTCGTGCTGATGGTGGCCGCGGGCAGCGCGAACGTGCTGGCGCTCGGCGTGCTCTTCTGGACCGCCACGTTCTTCGGCGTCCCGGGCACCTCCGCCTCTCCGGAGCCGCTCGGCAGGAAGCTCTTCCTCGACGACCCGGTGTGGTGGACGGCCGCGCTGGTGCCGCTGCTGGCCGCCGGGTTCGCCGCTCTGGCGATCATCCTGTACGCGATCCGCGAGTCCGTCGCCGGCCGGCTCACGCCGAAGCTGACACGCTATTACGGCGAGCGCTACGACGACGAGGTGGCCGCCAAGTGGGCGCTCGCCTCGCTGCCCGACCGGGCCGGGCTCGTGCTGGCCGTGCTCACCGGCATCGGCATGGCCGGGTTCGCCGCGGTGACCGTGATCTACCAGTTCCGGCTGTTCACTCCTGAGGGCGGTCTCGCGGGGCTGCTCGCCACGCTCGTGAGCTGGGCCATGACGGCGGCCATCGTGGGTCTGGTGCTCCTCGGACGCCGCACGTACAGCGACTCCGGGCTGCGCCGGACGATCGGCATCGTCTGGGACATCTCCACCTTCTGGCCCCGCGCGATCCACCCGCTGGCCCCTCCCTGCTACACGGAGCGGGTCATCCCCGAGCTGATCGACCGCGTGGACAGGCTCGCCAGGACCTCGCGGGACAAGGTGGTCCTCTCCGGGCACAGCCAGGGGAGCGTCATCACCGCCGCCCTGGTGCTGCAGCTCAAGCCCGAGCTGCGGGCCCGGGTCGGGATGCTCACCCACGGGTCGCCGCTGCGCCGCCTGTACGCCGCCTTCTTCCCCGCCTACTTCGGCACCAGCGCGCTGTCGGCCGTCCGGGACGCCGTTCCCTGGTACAACCTCTACCGGCTGAGCGACCCCATCGGCGGGCCCGTCTTCGGGCGCGTCGACCCCCTGGCTTCGTCGTCCGGTCACCAGAACGGGGTGGACCTGTTCTGCTGGGACCCGATCCAGCCCGGCCCGGGTGAGCCGCTGCCCGAGGCGCGCTGGCACTCCGACTACTGGCTCGACCCGCCGTACGACGAGGCGCTGACCCGGCTGATCATCAAGAAGCCCGCCGTCTGATCACCCGGCCCGGTAGGGTTTCGGGCGTTTCCCAACAAGGACGGGGGTTCGACAGTGAGGTGGGTGCTGTTACTGCTGGTCTCGTCCGCCCTGTGGTGGGTGACCTCGCCTGCCCAGGCGTCGGCGGCGGAATCCGGGGCACCGGCGGGGCGGGTGGCGTTCATCGGGGTGCCGGGGTTGCTCTGGGACGACCTCGACCCGGCGGACACGCCCCACCTGTGGCGGCTGGCCGGCGAGAGCGCGCTCGGGTCCGTGTCGGTGAAGGCCGTGGGCACCGTGACGTGCCCGTACGACGGGTGGCTGACCGTGTCGGCCGGGGTGCGGTCGGCGGTCGG
>NZ_JBFAMX010000505.1:0-7544 GCF_040659615.1 Nonomuraea sp. NPDC049784 | reverse complement strand
GGACGGTGTCCGCCGCCTATGCCTCGGCCGCAGCCCCCTCCCCCGCCGAGGCGGTCGCCGCTCCAGCGCTGTCAGCAGCAGCGGGTGGGGCCCCAGCGTGGCGCCGTAGTGCACACGCAGGCGCGGCTCGCGCGCCCTGACCTCGTTCAGCGCCGCCGGCAGGTCCACCCGGCTGTGGTAGGCCTCCGTGAGCAGCAGAGGCAGCACGACCGCCTCCTGCAGGCCGTTCAGGGCCTGCCCCAGTGCCGGGGTGCAATGGTCGAGGTACGCCACCCGTACGGGCACCTCAGGGCGTGCCTGGCGCACCCGGTCGAGCAGCGCGGCCACGGTGGCGGCGGCACGCGGATCTCGCGACCCGTGCGCCACCGCCACCAGTGGCACGCGGCCGGGGGCCGTCCCGCCTGCCAACGGGACAGGTCCCCTGCTGGGGATCACAGGTGAATGCCGCATTCGACCTTCCCCAGGCCCGCCCAGCGTCCGCTGCGCGGATCCTCGCCCTCCGCGACCTGCCGCGTGCACGGCGCGCAGCCGATCGAGGGGTAGTTGTCGTAGTGCAACGGGTTGATCAGCACCCCGTTGTCGGCGATGTAGTTGTCGACGTCCTCCTGGGTCCAGGCCGCGATCGGGTTGACCTTGACCATCTGCCGCTTGGCGTCCCACTCGACGACCTTGGAGTCCGCGCGGCTGGGCGACTCGTCGCGGCGGATGCCGGAGATCCACGCCAGGTACGGCTCCAGCGCCCGGTTGAGCGGCTCCACCTTGCGCAGGTAGCAGCACAGGTCGGGATTGCGGCCGAACAGGCGCGGGCCGAGGTCGCGATCCTGCTCCTCGACCGTCCGCGACGGCTTGATGTCGATCACGTTGACGTCATAGACCTGGCGCACCGCGTCACGCGTGCCGATCGTCTCGGCGAAGTGGTAGCCGGTGTCGATGAACAGCACGTCCACGCCGGGCTTGACCCTGCTCACCAGGTCGATCAGAAGGGCGTCGCTCATCGAGGAGGTCAGGCACAGCCGGTCGCCGAACGTCGCCGCCGCCCAGCGGATGATCTCGCGGGCGGGGGCGCCCTCCAGGAAGGTCGCGGCGGACTCGACGATGTCCTGCAGGTCAAGCGTGCCGCGCTGCTGTTTGAGACCGACCTCGATGTCCACCAGCGTCATATCTTCACTCCGATTCCAAGAAACTTGAGCTTGAAGGCGCGAGCGCAGGCGCGGCAGTACCAGCTGCCGTCCCCCTCATAAGGCTCGAGGTCCTCGTCGCCGCAGTAGGGGCAGTGGAACGGGACCGCTCGCTCGCTCATTTGAGGTCCGCCTCGTCGGCGCGCTGCACCCAGTCGGCGAAGGACTCGCCTTCCTTCTTCTGGGTGTCGTAGTTGCGCACGACGCGCTCCACGTAGTCCGGCAGCG
This sequence comes from Nonomuraea sp. NPDC049784, assembly GCF_040659615.1. NCBI lineage: Bacteria > Bacillati > Actinomycetota > Actinomycetes > Streptosporangiales > Streptosporangiaceae > Nonomuraea > Nonomuraea sp. NPDC049784. The sequence continues at coordinate 6,138 of NZ_JBFAMX010000505.1, read as the reverse complement.
CCTTGGCGGTGGTCTTGAGGCCGCGGACCTTGCGTCCGAAACCGGGGTTGACCCCGAGGGAGCCGCCCAGGTGAACCTGGAAGCCCTCTACCTGGTCGCCGTTCTCGTCCACCACGAGCTGGCCCTTCAGGCCGATGTCGGCGACCTGGATGCGGGCGCAGGAATTGGGGCAGCCGTTGACGTTGATGGTCAGCGGCTCGTCGAACGCCGGGAGCCGCCGCTCCAGCTCGTCGATCAGGTCGGCGGCCGTGGCCTTGGTCTCGACGATGGCCAGCTTGCAGTACTCGATGCCGGTGCAGGCCATCGTCTGGCGGCGGAACGTGGACGGCTTGACCTGCAGGTCGTTGGCCTCCAGCTCGGCCACGATCGAGTCGACCTGGCCGGGCGCGACGTCGAGGACGACCATCTTCTGCTCGACCGTCGTGCGGACCCGGCCGGAGCCGTGCCGCTCGGCGATGTCGGCGATCACGTGCAGCTTGTCGCCGTCGAGCCGGCCCACCTTGGGCGCGAAGCCGACGTAGAAGTTGCCGTCCTTCTGCGGGAAGACGCCGACGTGGTCGCGGCGGCTGCCGCGCGGCTGCTCGGGGGCGGGCCCGTCGGGCAGCGGCTCCTTGAGGTATTCCTGTTCGAGAACTTCGCGGAACTTTTCGATTCCCCAGTCGTTGACCAGGAACTTGATGCGGGCCCGGTGCCGCAGCCGCCGGTAGCCGTAGTCACGGAAGATCCCGACGACGCCCTCGTAGACGTCGGTCGCCTGGTCGGGCCGGACGAACACGCCGAGCCGCTTGCCCAGCATCGGGTTCGTCGACAGGCCGCCGCCGACCCACAGGTCGTAGCCGGCCTCGCCCTGCTCGTTCACCACACCGACGAACGCCACGTCGTTGATCTCGTGCACCGTGCAGTGCGCCGGGCAGCCGCTCAGCGCCGACTTGAACTTCCTCGGCAGGTTGGAGTACGCCGGGTTGCCCACGATCCGGTCCATGACCTCGCGGATCTGCGGGGTCGGGTCGAGCACCTCGTCGGCGTCGATCCCGGCCAGCGGGCAGCCCAGGATGACGCGCGGGGTGTCGCCGCACGCCTCGGTGGTGGACAGGCCGACGGCCTCCAGGCGCTCCCAGATGTCCGGCACCGACTCGATCTCGATCCAGTGCAGCTGGATGTTCTGGCGGTCGGTCAGGTCGGCGGTGCCGCGGCCGTACTCGTTGGAGATGTCCGCGATCGTGCGCAGCTGGGCGAGGTCGAGCTGGCCGCCGTCGATGCGCACGCGCAGCATGAAGTAGCGGTCGTCGAGCTCCTCCGGCTCCAGGATGGCGGTCTTGCCGCCGTCGATGCCGGGCTTGCGCTGGGTGTAGAGGCCGTACCAGCGCATGCGGCCACGCAGGTCGGCCGGGTCGATCGAGTCGAAGCCCCGCTTGGAGTAGATGTCGATGATCCGCTGGCGGACGTTGAGGCCGTCGTCGTTCTTCTTGTTCTCTTCGTTCTTGTTGAGCGGCTCACGGTAACCGAGAGCCCACTGGCCTTCGCCGCGCGGGCGCTTGTGGTGCCGGCTGGCAGGAGTGCGGCTGGCAGGCGTGCTCATTGCGCGTCCTTCGGTTCATGGGCGCGCGCATGTTTTCCTCCTGCCTCATCATCGAGGGCAGGGGTGAAGAGGAGGATTGCGACGCGCTCAGCGGTAGAAAAAAGCTGGGGTTACATGCGGGCGTCGCAACAGATGGCACTGCGGACACGCTGGAGGTCGACGTGGCGTCGACCGACGAGCATGGGGTCCGCTGGCATACCTAAGAAGATACTCGGGCCGTCCCGTATGTCCAAGACGGGGTCCAGAGTGTGGGACTGTCCAGTACCGTGGCGCGGGTCTTTCATGGCACTCGGCCGCCGGTAGAGTGCCGGGCATGCCCGAAGCCACGCCGTCGCCCGTGACCGCCGACGACCTCGACGAGGCCGTACGGCTGGCCGTCGCCACCCTGCGGGAGGCGCCCGAGAGCGCCTGGGACGGCAAGGCGGGATCGCTCGAATGGACCTGCTGGGAGACGGTCGAGCACCTCGCCGACGACCTGTTCGCCTACGCCGCCCAGCTCGGTCTCAGGACGCCACCGCTGGACACCTTCGTCCCGTTCATCCTGGAGCGCCGCAGGCCGGAGGGCCCCGCCAACACCATCCACGCCGACCGCGAGGCCGGGCCGGCCGGGCTGCTGCAGGTGCTGGAGGCGTGCGGCGCGCTGCACGTCGCGATGGTACGCACGGCGCCGCCGCAGGTCCGCGGGCACCACGGCTTCGGCGCGGCCGACGCGGAGGGCTCGGCCGCGATGGGCATCGTGGAGACGCTCGTGCACACCCACGACCTGGCCGAGGGGCTCGATCTCGCCTGGGCTCCGCCGGCGGACATGTGCGCGCGGGTGCTGACCCGGCTGTTCCCCGACGCGCCAAGCGACACGGATCCGTGGACGGCCCTGCTGTGGGCCACCGGGCGCGCCGAGCTTCCCGGTCGCCCTCGCCTGACTCGCTGGCGCTGGTACAGCGCGCCGCGGCCGTAGCGGTCAGGGCCGCGCGCGCCCGAGGCGGGCCTCAGACGATGAGGTCGTCGAACTCGCCGTCCTTGGCCCCGAGGACGAACGCGGTGATCTCCGCCTGCGTGTAGACCAGCGCGGGACCTTCGGGAAAGCGTGAGTTACGCATGGCTATCTCCCCCGTGGGCAAGTTCGCGACTTCGACGCAGTTGCCGTTGGGGTTGCTCCGCTTGCTCTTGCGCCAGACGACGGGAAGGCGGCCGGCGGGCGTTCCGTTCCGGAACTCGTGCATGGGGGCAGCTCCTCGCGATCTTACGGATGCACGTGCATCCGCGTTTGCGAGGAGACAATACGGTAACGCGTGGATCTCCATATAGCGGACGACCAAAAATCCCTATATGGAGTGGCTCACACGGAAATCAGCAGCTCATCGGGAAATCAGGCGTTCCAGGAAGCGCCTGGTCTCCTTCGGCTCCTCGGCCTGGATGCTGAGCCGGTCCATGACCTCCATGTAGTGGTCGGAGTCGGCGGGCTTGTCCAGGTAGAGGGCGCTGGTGAGCTGCTCCATGTAGACGACGTCGGGCAGCTCGGGCTCGGGGAAGCGCAGGATGCTGAACGGCCCGCCCGCCGCCGCGTGGCCGCCGCGGTCGAACGGCATGATCTGGACGGTGACGTTGCGCTCCGCCGTGAGGTCGAGGAGATGGGCGATCTGCGCGCGCATGATCTCGGGGCCGCCGAGCGTGCGGCGTACGACGGCCTCGTCGATCACGGCCCAGACCGTGAGCCCGTTCTCCAGCCGCTTCTGCCGCGTGGTGCGGACCGCCACGCGCCGGTCGAGCTCGGCCTTCGGGGCCTTCTCGTGGGCCAGCTCGATCACGGCCCTCGCGTAGCCGGGCGTCTGGAGCAGGCCGGGCATGAACTGGTTCTCGTACGTGCGCATGCTGGAGGCCGCGCCCTCGAGGCCGATGTAGACCTCGAACCAGGACGGCAGCACGTCACTGTACTTGTGCCACCAGCCTGGGGCGTTGGCCTGCTTGGCCAGGGCGAGCAGCTGCTCCCGCTCGGCGGGGTCGGTGACGCCGTACAGGGTGAGCAGGTCGGCCACGTCCCGCTGCTTGAAGCTGACCTGGCCGAGCTCCAGGCGGCTGATCTTCGCGTGAGATGCGCGAATCGAGTACCCGGCGTCCTCGCGCGAGATACCCTTCTCCGTACGGAGCCTGCGCAGCTGGGTTCCGAGCAGGATCCGCAGCACCGTCGGGCTTCCCGGCGAATAGCTGAGCAGTTTGCCCTCCGCGCGCTCTGCGCTCACCGCACCGCTCCTAGATCATCTGCACGTGCAGATGCGATTCGCATCCGTAAACGACGAAAAGTCTTGCATCGGAAAGCGCTCCCCGTAAAGATGGGCATTGGATCACCAGACCGCGCTTCGGGGGCCAGAATGACGACTTTCGACGCTCGGCCGCAAGCCGTCATCGGTTCCCGGCCACCAGTATGGCTCTCCTCCATCCTGGTGGAGGGACGTACATGGGAGTGCGACGCGGTGTTCCCCTTCCATCAGCGTGTCGCGCTGGAGCCGGCATGCGTGGCGACGGCCCGGCGGTTCGTCGACCAGACGCTGGCCGCGTGGGGAGTGCTGGGGCCGGCCTATGACGCTCAGCTCGTGGTGTCGGAGCTGGTGACCAACGCGATGCGGCACGGCGGCGGGGCCGCGCAGCTCCGGCTCCTGTCGCATCAGGCCGAGCTGGCGTGCGTGGTGACCGACCACAGCCGTACGGTGCCGGTGGCGGCGGCGCCTGACGTGTTCTCGGAGTTCGGGCGGGGACTGCGGCTCGTGGACGCACTCTGCACCGCCTGGGGCTGGCTGTCTCCCGGCGGCGCCCGCAAGCTGGTCTGGGCCATACTCGCCGGCTGACGTCGTCGCCTCTCTCATCCCCTCGCCTTGCTCATGAGTTCGAGCACGTCGGCGTCGCTGAGCTGGTCGAAGTGTTCGTACCACTGGCCGACCGCCCTGAAATCGACCGGCGTAAGCAGCACGACCACCTCGTCCGCCTCCTGACGCAGGGAGCTCACGGTCTCGCCGGCCCCGACCGGCACGGCCAACGTCACCTTGGCGGGCTTGGCCGAGCGTACCGCCCTGAGCGCGGCCCGTGCGGTGCCGCCGGTGGCCAGGCCGTCGTCGACCACGATCACCTCTCGCCCCTCGAGCGGGGGCAGGGGGCGGTCGCCGCGGTAGGCGTGTACCCTGCGGGCCAGCTCATGCCGCTCCCTCTCGACCACGTCGGCGACGGACTCGGGCGTCATGCCCAGGCGGCGCAGCAGCGTGTGGTCGAACACCGGTTCACCGCCCTCGGCTATCGCTCCCACGCCCAGCTCCGGGGTGGGCGGATAGCCGATTTTCCTGGTTACGAGGACCTCGAGCGGGGTGTCGAGTCTGCGCGCGATGGGCTCGGCCACCGCCACGCCACCGCGGGGCAGGGCGAGCACGACGGGGTCGTGCGCGTCCGTCAGCCGCTCGGCGAGCAACTCCCCTGCCTCGGTCCGGTCTCGGAAGCGCTCCATGACCTGTGCCTACCCGCTGACACGCGCTCCTCGCCTCTTCATCCGCCACCTACCGCCGGACGCCCTTCGCCCCGGCGACGGATGCGGCCGGCGACGTGCACCACCGGCCACACCCGCCGCCGCGACGGCCGTCCTCACGCGGAGGGCGTCAGGGGCGGTTGCGGCCCGAGCGGCGCATTTCCTTGGTGATGAACTTCCACCGGCTCTGCTGCTCCTTGCGCAGCCGCGCGTCCGAGCGGGAGGCCATCCACGCCGCCTCCCGCTGCAGCTTGCGCCAGCTCTCCAGCCGCCGCTCCGGCAGCTCCCCGCTCTCCAGGGCGGCCAGCACCGCGCACCCGGGCTCGCTGGAATGCCCGCAGTCGCCGAAGCGGCACTGCGACGCCAGCGCCTCGATGTCGGAGAAGACCAGGTCGACCCCGTCACCGATGTCGTAGAGGCCGATGCGCCGGATCCCGGGCGTGTCGATGATCAGTCCGCCCGCGGGCAGCGTGATGAGCTCCCGGTGCACCGTGGTGTGCCGGCCGCGCCCGTCGGCGGCGCGTACCTGCTGGGTCTCCATGACGTGGTCGCCGGCGAGCGCGTTGACCAGGGTGGACTTGCCGGCGCCGGACGGGCCGAGGATGACGGCCGTACGGGAGCCGCCGAGGTAGTCGGCCACCAGGGACACCCCGTCCCCGTGGAGGGACGAGACCGCGTGCACGTCGACCCCGGGCGCGGCCACCCGGACGTCGTCGAGGAGCTGGTCGAGGCCGTTTTCGAACAGGTCGGACTTGGTGACGAGCACGACGGGCGTGCCGCCGGACTCCCAGGCCAGCGCGACGAGGCGCTCGATGCGGCCGAGGTCGGCGAAGTCCGTGGAGTGCATGGACGGCTCGGCCACGAAGACGAGGTCGACGTTCGCGGCAAGCACCTGGCCCTGGCCGTCGCCGGACAGGCCGCCCACCGAGTCGCGGCTCACGCCGCCCCTGACGAACGCGGTCGTCCGCGGCAGGACCTCGTCGAGCTCGTACCGCCCCTCGTGCAGCCATCGGAGCGCGACCCAGTCGCCGACGCAGGGCAGCGCGATGGGGTC
>NZ_JBFAMX010000504.1:0-7566 GCF_040659615.1 Nonomuraea sp. NPDC049784 | reverse complement strand
GTGCGGCCGATCAGCAGGCGGGGCAGCAGCCGGGCCGTCGGGGTGGCCCAGTGCACGTACTCGATGGCGCCGCCCTTGCTGGTGACGCGGGCGCGACGGAACTCCAGGTCGAGGTCCTCGACGTTGAGGGTGAGGATCTCCTCGGCGCGGGCGGCCGTGTCGTACAGCATCCGCCACAGCAGGCGTTCGCGCAGGGCGTGCTTGGGGTCGGTGAACAGCTTGTCCAGGCGGGTAGCGGGGATGGCGCGATCGCCACGGCGCGCGGCCTTGCGGCGCTCCAGCCGCCGGGCCGGGTTGGTGGCCAGCAGGTCCTGGCGCTGGGCCCAGGTGGTGAAGGAGACCAGCGCGGACAGGTGGCGGTTCCAGGTGGCGGCGGCCGCGGTGCTCCACTGCTGCATCACCGCGGCGTACTGCTCGGGGGTGAGCGCGGCGACCGGGTGCTGCGGCCCGGCCACGGTGGTCAGCCGGGCGAGGGTCTGGGCGTAGCCGGCGCGGGTGGTGGCCGCCTGCAGGGACTCCAGGAAGCGCTCGACGGCGGCCGCGATCGGCGATCCGGTGGCCGGGCCGGCGGCGGGATCGGGTGGCGGGGTGGCCGGGCCGGGGAAGGCCACGACGGACACAGGCGACCTCCAAGCAGGCGATGTGACACATAATGTAGCCGAGTCGGCCATGCGACGGCGGATGGCTAGCTGGGGGGACGCGATCCGCCGGTGGCCGGTGTGACAGATAATGCAACTTATCACGTACATGCGCAGATAGGAGCGGGCCTCAGGGCGTCCCTGACTTGGCCTGTGGCCGAAGGCCCCTGATCAGATGGTGGCTACCCGGGCCTCCGCGGCGGTCTTGATCGAGTCGAGCCAGCGGGTCAGCTCGGCGTGCAGCTTCGCGCTGTTGTAGAAGAGTCCGAGCAGGGTTCCGGCCATCGACTCCTCAGTTCGCCGGAGCGTGGTGCCGTCCTCACGGGTGGTGATGACGTGGCGGTGCGCGGCGCGCGAGCCCATCGCACTGCCTGTCCAGGTGATCTCGCGGAGCGGCTCGACGACGGCGAACCGTGAGGCGATGGAGGTGCGCCCGTTGACCCAAGGCCATCGCCGTCCTTCAGAACCACCGCGTTGCGCAGGCCGCCTGAGGATGAAAAAGGGTCAATGAGAACGGACAGTGGGATACCGCCCCATGTGTCTACGAGGGCCGGCGGTGATCAGGCGATGATCGCATTCACAAGGCCGCCGTCGATGACCAAGTCCTGGCCGTTGATGTAAGACGCCTCACAGGAGGCGAGAAACGCCACTGCTGTGGCAATCTCCTCCGGTTGGCCGAATCTCCCCGCCGCGATACGACCGGTGATGGCCGCGGTCTCTGTCTCGCTCAACGCCGCAGCGGGATACATCGGTGTGTCGATGTACCCGGGGCTGATGGAGTTGACGCGGATGCCCCGGGGCGCGAGCTCGGCCGCCAGGGTACGGGCTAGGTTATGCGCGGCTGCCTTGGTGGCCGAGTACAGCGTGAGAATGCCGTTGCCGCGATGCAGGGTCCAGGAGGCGTTGATGACGATGGAGCCGTGGTCGACGATCAGCGGCAGCGCCTTCTGGATGGTGAAGAACACACCCTTGAAGTTCACGTCGACGGCGTGGTCGAAGTCGCTTTCGGTAATGTCGGCGAAGGGCACGAAGGTGCCTACTCCAGCGTTGGCGAAGACGACGTCCAGCCTGCCGTACCGCGTCTTGATCGTGTCCATCAAGACGTCCAGGCCGCGGAGGTCGGCTGCGTCGGCCACCACGCCGAAGGCACGCGGGCCGAGCGCGGCGGTGGCCTGATCCACGCGCTGCTGGGCGCGGCCGGTGACGATCACGTGGGCGCCTTCGGTGATGAGACGGTGTGCGGTGGCCAGTCCCATGCCGCTCGTCCCGCCCGTGATCAGGACGGTCTTGTCGGTGAAACGTGTCATGTCAGTTCTCCTGAAAGCCAGTCGGCCGCTGCTGCCAGCCAGTCGGGGCGGGCGTTGCCGAGCAGGTGGTCGCCGTGCGGGAGGTGCAGGTATCGTCCGCGTGACGCCAGGCGGGCCAGCGGTTGGCCGTTGGTGACGCCGGGGATGATGTCCTGGCCGCCATCGACCACCAGCAGCGGGCAGGTGATCTGCGGGGCGAGGCCGGACAAGTTCACCTGGTCGGCGAAGCGGTGGGCCGCGTCTTCGCCGCCGGCCCGTTGGGCGAGGAGGTCCCGTACGGGGGGTGGCAGGGCGTCCCAGTCCAGCCGGAATGGGCCGCTGACGGTGACGGCGGCTGCGACGCGGGGTTCGCGGGCTGCGCTCTCGGCGACGTAGTAGCCGCCGAGGCTGAGCCCGACGAGCCCCACGCTTTCGACGCCGAGTGCGTCGATGACCTTGCCGATCACGTGGTGGTAATCAGCGCGGACGGTGGTGGTGGCTGTGAGCACGCCCTGCCCCGGCCCATCCATGGCGAACACGGCCACGCCGCGGCGCAGCAAGGCATTGATCACATCATGGAATTCCTCCTTGCTGGAGTCCAGCCCAGGGACCACGACCGCGGCAGCCGCGGCATCGGCCGGCCCGCGCAGCCAGCCGGTGAAACCCGGACCCTCGATCCGGCGCGCTCCCGGTTCCAGCAGGTCCAGCGCGCGGCCCATGGCGGTGTCCGCCTCGGCGGCGGCGAGCGCGTGTTCACGATTCGGCCCCAGGGTGGCGAAGTGGAACCATCGCGCCGCGGCCTGGAAATGTTCGGCTGAAGAGATCGCCGTTGTCGCCTGCGCTGCGCGCGCCAAGTGACCGCGCGCGACGCGCATGAAGGCCGCACCCCACTGGTCCAGGTTGGCCAGGTTGGTGGTGACACGCTGGTACTCGTGCAGGTCCAGCCCTGCTCCGGTTGCGCGCGACAGGTTGGCGGCAGCGAAGTCTGCGGCGCTCATCGTGATGCTCCGATCGTCAGTACGGCCTTGCCGCGGATGCGGCGTTCGCGCAAATCGACCAAGACCTCGGCGGTCTGGCTCCAGTTAGCGGTACGGCCGATCTCCACGTGCAGCCGTCCACCGGCCACCAAGTGGAGCAAGGTGGCCAGGTCGCCGCCGTAGGGCGCGCCGGCGTAGTGGAAGTGCCGGATCACAGCGTTCTGCGGCCCGGCGAGCAGGTCGAAGAAATTCACAGTCGCGGGCGTACGGCTGGCCTGGCCGAACCAGATCAGCGTGCCGCCCGGGACCAGCCTGGCCAGCGCGGCCGTGAGTGCACCGCCTCCGGTGGATTCCAGCACCACATCGAACGGCCCTTCCGCGTCAGCCACGTCATGCACGATCGCTGCGGCTCCCAGTCCGCGCAGGCGCGCACCGCGCTCGGCGGTGGCGGTCACCGCGGTCACTTCCGCTCCCGCTGAAGCGGCCAGCTCGGTCAGGTAGTGCCCCACCCCGCCAGCGGCTCCGGTCAGCAGGATCCGCCTGCCCGTGATGGCGCCAGCGGTGCAGAGCAGCCGGAGTGCGGTGATCCCGGCCAACGGCAGGGCGGCTGCCTGGATGGTGGTGATCTCGTTGGGCAGGACGGCGATGGAGTGGGTGGGGACGGTGGCGTACTCGGCCCAACCGCCCATCGGCGGATGGCCCACCACGCGGGCCCCGGCCGGCGGCCCGGAGCCGTCGGCGGCGGCCTGCACGACCAGGCCGGCGACGTCTTTCCCTGGCATCATGCCGGGTTCTGGCTTTTCCAGGAGGAACGTCTCACCTCGATTCGGTGAGAACGCCTCGACCTTGATCAGCACCTCGCTTGGGGCGGGCGTGGGCTGAGCATGCTGGGCGAACTCCACCGGTCGGGCTGCATCTCCCGTGGGAATCAATCTACGCATGCGGTCATGAAACCGTCCTGCGACTCAGGTGATCCAACAACGGACGCGATGGGCCGACAACCATCGGTTGTCACCTAAGGTGACAGGCGTGGATCTCGACTTGGCGCAGGTGCGTGCATTCGTGTTGGCCGCCGAAGTGCTGCACTTCGGTAACGCAGCCGAGGAGCTGTCGATCTCCCAGCAGGCGATCTCCAAGCGGATCGCCCGTCTGGAGTCCACGCTCGGCAAGCGCCTGTTCGATCGCGGCGGCCAGGCGTTGCGGCTCAGCGAAACCGGTCAGCGTTTTCTGGAACCTGCCCGGCAGCTGTTGGCCGCCGCGGACCAGGCCGTGGCGGCAGCGCTGGAGGCGCACCGCCCGCTGAGGATCGACGTGTGGGGTCACCTGTACGCGCCCATGCGTACCCTGGCGCAGGTGATGATCGACGACCCATGGCTGGAACTGGGGCACGGCCGCGACCTGCCCGCAGTGATCGCCGCGCTGCTGCACGGCGACATCGACGCCGCCTTCGGCCGCGTCCACGCGCCACTGCCCGTCGGGCTGACCCACCGCCTGGTACGGCTGGAGCCGGTGGATGTGATCCTCAGCGCGGATCATCGGCTGGCCAACGCGCCAGCGATCCGGCCGGCGCAGCTGCGTGACGGCGTGCTGTGGACCCCAGGGGCGCTACACCGGCTGGACTTCCTGCGCCGCTTCGCCGAGTCCTTCGGCATCAACGAGCGCGCCGAGGGCGCAAACCTCGGACTTGACCACTTCCTGGCCGACCTGACGGTCGACACGCGGCGCTTCAGCCTGCTTCCCGCCGACGTGCCTCTCCCGACCCACCCGGCGATCTGCTCGGTCCCGTTGGTCGACCCCACGCCCCTGTACGCCTGGTCGCTGCTCTGGCGCGGTGACGGCGGTCATCCGCTACTGGCCACCCTGGTGAGCGCCTTCGTGGCAGAGGCAGAGCGAAACCGGTGGCTGGAATTCGATCCCGCCCACGACTGGCTCCCCGAGAGCGACCTCGCCGACGCTGATGCATCGGCCACCTCATGAGGAGCCATGCTGACTCGCCTTGTGTTTTTTGTGTGGTCGCGGACCCGTAGGTGCAAAAGGATCGGAGACGCTGGGAGACCTTCCTACGCCGCCTCGACCAAGGCGGCGAAGTCGATCTGAGGTAGGTCGGGGTCGAAGTCGTCGGGGCGCAGGCGTAGCACGTCGGTGGCATACAGCCCGAATCGGCTGATGTGCGCGGTCAGGTAGGGCGACAGCTGCGCGATGTCGGCGGCGGTGATGTCCTTGCCCTTCTCAGGCTGCCAGCCCTCGGCCAGCAGCTGGCGCAGCACGTCGGTCATGTCCAACGCGGTGTGGAAGATCACGCAGTTGGCCAGCAGGGAGTTGAATTTGATCATCTTCTCCTGCTCGGCCGGGTCGTTGTTGGCGATGACGCCGTCGTTGCCGAAGCGCAGCCAGCCGGAGAAGCCGTTGACGGCCTCGACCTTCTCGGCGACGGTGAACGGCGAATCGACGCTGCGGCCGACCTCCCGGTTGGCGGTGTCCACCGTCCAGCGGTGCTGCTAGGTGCGGGGATCCTCCGGCGGATTCTTGATCTTCTCCCAGCGGAGGTTCTCATCGGCGATCGAGGCCAGGATGCGGTGCACGGTGTGCGAGACGCCGTCCTGGCGGTGCTGCTTGGGCCAGCGCGAGGCAGTCCAGCGCCAGTTCTTCAGCGCGCTGTAGGTGATGCCGATGTCGCCGGCGAACTGCTCCAGCGAGGCCTTGACCGTCCAGGCGTCCTCGGCGTGCGCCCCGCCGGCGCTGTTGTGCATCGGCTCGATCTCCAGCGCCCGATCGCCTTAACCGACCACAGCAAGGTCAACATTGCTCTTGAGCTGGGCTTTCACGTAGTTGACATGTGTGCGACGCGGCCAGCAGGGCGTGCTCGCTCGTCCGAGGGTCCGACGAGTTGAACAGCACGTCTACTCGGCCTTTCCCCGGGTGAGCGAGTCGACAAATGCCTCGGCTTCGGTGGGGCCGAGCTGCTTCTGATCGCGGATCAGGAAGACGGCTGCCTTCCGCTGTCCCTCGGCCAGGAATTCGGTAACCGGCCCTGTCAGATCCTCCGGCCACCGGCCCGGGAAGTCCGGCAGGAGTTCACCTCGGCGTAGGGCGCGGGCCGCGGCCAGAGCATCCGGTCCGGAGACCTGCGCTTCCTTCTTCAGCACCTTGACCGCATCGTCGAACTGCCCGGCTTCGATGAGGTCGTGGGCCTTGGCCTGAATCTCCACAGGGGTGAACAACGGCATCGGGATGTAGATCCGCACCCTGTTGCGCCGCTGGCGCCAGGCCCGCAACCCCAGGACAACGAGCCCGATCAGGGCCAGGGCTAAGATCGACTTCACAGGGTCGAGATCGAACATGCCTGGATTGTAGTGATCAGGCATCGTCCTTATCCTGCCCGAAGGTCGCTGACACGGGATCAGAGGCACTCCTCAGGATCCAGATGCGTCGAGAGTGATCTGGTCGGCGAGTTGGGCTTCCAGCCCGGCGATCCGGTTGTCCAGGAACCGGCTGTTGTCACGGGCCGCCGTCAGCCGCTCCTGCAGGCGGCTCGTCTGCTGGGTAAGTTGGCGGACCTGCTGTTTGAGCGAGGTGTTGTCCGTGACGAGTCGCTGAACGCCGTCCTCGGGCAGGTCGTTCTCCAGATCACGGATCTTGCCGAGAAGTTCGCCGATGGCGGTGCGTTGCAGGGCGATCTCGCAGTGGGCGTGCTTGAGCGCGGCCTCGGCGTTGAGTGCTCGTTCCCGCCAGGACGCCTCGGCATGGGCCGCCTGTTCGGCCTGGTCGAGCACGCGGTGCCCGCCGGCGTCGTCGGCAGCTTGGGCAACGAGCGCGCGAGCGTCGGTGTTCTGGTAGAGGAAGGTCCGGGAGACGTCGGCGCGGCGAGCGACGGCGGCGACGGTGACGCGGGCGCGTTCGCGTCTCATCTGCTTCAGCGCGCCGCGTACTCGCTCCAGCATGGCCTCGCTGGTGCTGCGGCGGGACTGGATCGCTGCCGCCGTGCGGCCCGTCGGCTCCGCGGTGGTCGTCATGCTGGCTGCTCCGTGGTCGTCAACTCGGGCAGGATGTCGTCCTCGGCGAGGCCAGCCAGGTCCGTCGCGCGGAAGTTCGTGCTCCAGATCCGGTGGAAGTAGTCCTGCGGCCGGCGCAGGTCCATGGCCAGGGCCTGGTCCAGGAGCCCGAGCCCGGCCAGGGCCTTCTCCAGGCCCGCGATGGCGCGGGCGGTCGGTTCGAAGACCTGGTGCAGATAGTCGGCGGTGGCGTCGTCGGGGGCCCGTTCGGCGATCGAGCGCCACTGCTCTTGCTTGCGCCGCCAGTAGAGCAGGTCGGCGCCGGACAGGACGAATTTGTCGCAGTTCTCGCAGTCCAACTTCCAGGGGCAGGCACCGCCCTGGACCACGGGTTGGAAGGTGCAGAACCCGCCGTCGGCTGGGGTGCTGCGCCGGGACAGGTCGAGGGCCAGCGCCAGGGCCTGCTCGCGGGTGAGCGGAGTAGATTCGCCGGACAGCAGTTCGCCGGGGTTGGCCGCGCCGGGCCCGGCGACCCAGACCGCGTGCAGGACGTCCTCCAGATCGGAGGCGGCGATCTTTAATGGCACCATCGGGTATTAGAACTGTCCGAATGCCCTGCCATAGAGAGGTTTGGCAACGGCGTTCAGCATGGCGAGACAACAGGCAAGGCGAC
>NZ_JBFAMX010000503.1:0-7583 GCF_040659615.1 Nonomuraea sp. NPDC049784 | reverse complement strand
CACAGGCCCGCGGTCGACGCCGCCGCGCCACCCTCCTGTCCGCCGCCGTCGACCTGCTCACCGAAGGCGGCTTCGCCGCCGTCACCCACCGCGCCGTCGCCCACCGCGCCAACCTCCCCCTCGCCGCCACCACCTACTACTTCGCCTCCCGCGACCAACTCCTCGCCGAAGCCTTCGCCCAACTCGTCGAAACCGAACTCGCCACCACCCGCACCTGGATCACCCACCACGGCCTCACCGCCCTGGCCGACCAGGTCGCCACCGCCGACCGCACCCGCCAACTCGGCCTCTGGGAGCTATACGTCCACGCAGGCCGCGACCCCGTACTCCAGCAAATCGCCCGCCGCTGGACCGACGGCTGCGTCCGCATCGTCGCCGACACCCTCCACCTCCCCGACACCGACACCCGCGTCCGCCTCCTCTACACCACCCTGTCCGCCCTCTGGCTGGAACACCTCGTCGAACAACGCCCCCTCGACCAAGCCCGCGCCCTGCTCACCCACGCCGTCAAAACGGCAGAAAACGCATTGCCGCCGCCCTGACCCCCACCTACACTGCCCCCGTGCTGAAACCCGACTACCCGATCACCACCGACCGCCTCCTGCTGCGGCCCTTCACCCCCGACGACCTCGACGCCGTCCACGCCTACGAATCCCGCCCCGACGTCGCCCGCTACCTCTACTGGGAACCCCGCGAGCGCGACACCACCCGCACCTTCCTCGACAAAAAGATCACCCGCACCGCCCTCCTCGAAGAAGGCGACGCCATCGACCTGGCCGTCACCCTGCGCCACACCGGCCGGCTCATCGGCCAAAGCCTGCTCATCTGGACCAGCAAACAACACCGCCAGGGCGAAATCGGCTACGTCCTCCACCCCGACCACCACGGCCACGGCTACGCCCCCGAAGCCGCCCGCGAAATGCTCCGCCTCGGCTTCGACAGCCTCGGCCTGCACCGCATCACCGGCCGCCTCGACGCCCGCAACACCGCCTCCGCCCGCGTCCTGGAAAAACTCCACATGCGCCGCGAAGCCACCCTCATCGACAACGAATTCGTCAAAGGCGAATGGTCCAGCGAAACCATCTACGCCATCCTCCACACCGAATGGACCCCATGATCCACCACCTCGCCCTGCCCGCCGACTGGGAAGCCGCGCAGAAAGCAGGGGAGTACCGCATCTCCACCCTCGGCCGCACCCTCGACCAAGAAGGCTTCATCCACTGCAGCCGCGACCTCACCCAGCTACGCGGCGTCCACACCGCCTTCTACGCCCACCTCAACGACCCCCTGCTCGTCCTCGACATCGACCCCACCGACCTGGACATCCGCGTCGAAAACGGCTTCCCCCACCTATACGGCCCCCTGCCGCTCACGGCCGTCACCGCCGTACACCCCTACACCCCCTGAACGACCGCCCGGGCGCGCGCGAAGCCCTGAGCGCGGGGGAGCGGCGACCTCGAACAGGCCCTGGCCGTGCACGAATGGCCGCGCCACCCACCCGCCGCGCGACAGGGGAGTGCCGCGGCTAACTCGGGGAGGGTAACGACAAGGGGAAGCCCAAGCATGAAGCCGCCCGAGACCGCGGCGCCCCACGAACCGGGCCCACACCCCGCAACCATGCGACAGGCACCACGCATCAGGCCGTACCAAACGCCAGACAACCAGGGGAGAGGGGCGCAGGGGGGCCGACGCTCACCTCAAGCCCAGCGGCCACCAGCGCAAGACACGCGCACCCGCACCGGCGCCACCCACACAATGGTTGCCATGGACACCCGAACGGCCGCCCAACGCTTCGCCGACACCTGGCAACACGGCTGGACCCACCACGACACCGCCGCCATCATCGCCCTCTACCGCGACGACGCCGTCCACACCAGCATGCCCTTCCGCCCCCCGCACCAGGGCAGACAAGCCATCGCCGACTACATCCGATGGTCGTTCTCCGGCGAAACCGACCCGCACGTCACCTTCGCCGCCCCCATCGTCGACGGCGACCAGGCAGCCATCGAATTCCGGGTCCACGCCCACGACAACGGCCGCCCCATCACCCTCGCAGGCTGCGTCTTCGCCCGCTTCGACCCCGACGGACTCGCCACGCAGACCCGCGACTACTGGCACACCATCGACGGCCACCTATAACCCCGCCAGCAACTCCGCGCCCCGGCCGGCCCCCACAACCGGCCACACACCGCAACACCCCGAGCAACACACATGCGGGAAAAGATCAGCGCGCCACCCGAACAGGCGCCACCGAAGACCGCACCGGCCCACGCGAGGCCACCGGCACCGGAGCCGGCTGCGGACGCGCCATCTGCTGCGCCTGCTCCTCAGCACGCCGCTCGGCGCACCCACCCGCGCAGTACCCATTGGTCAGGATCAGACGCCCCCGCAGCGGCGTGTACGCATCCTTACCCGAAGCGGGCACAACCCCCTGACACACCGGACATAACACCGACTGACTCCCCACGTGCTGCTCCTCTCGCGGCGCGAATAGCAGGATCTCCAACCCTAAACAACGCATCCCGCCAAGGACAGCGAATCAACAGAGCGTCAAACCCCCGGTCAATGCCCAGGGGAGCCCCGCCACGCCACCGCATCCGGCCACGAAACCCCGGCTCCACCGCGCAATCCGACTCCTCGCGCCCCCTGCGCGACGAGGCCCCGCCGCCCGCCGAGAGAAAAATCACACCAGACCCACCGGCCTCACTGTCCTGTCTCATTCAATCCGGTCCAAATCCACGGGTCAGATTCCGCCCCACCGGTCGATCTCCGACGCGCGCGAGTTCCGGCCCCACCTCGCCGACGGCCAAGCGCTCATTTACCGCCGCCCGCCGAACTCCCAGTCGTGGACCTCGATGCCGGCATACCGGTCCAGGGTCAGGACGGCGCGTGCCGCATCCGGGTCAGGCGCACGGACCAGCAGCGCAGTACCCAGCCAGGTGGTGCCGTCGTCGGACAGCAGCGGCCCGTACGCGATCCTTCCAGAAGGGGCTACTTGACATAATGTTCATTATCAAGCAACCAGAATAAAGCGGCCACACCCGGGCAGACGCCCTGCATGCCCGCCCTGGACATCACAACCCCCGGCCTCATCGCGCTCACAGCCGTCATCACCGCGCTCACCATCTGGCTGATCATCCTGGCGGCCCGGCTCACCCAGCGCCCGCGCAACCGGCCCGGCATCAGCGTCGACCTGGTCGACCAGGTGCGCGAGCTCAAAGCCCTCGGCCAGATACAGGAAGCCGTCTTCCTCGTACGCGGCGAGACCGGCATGAGCCAGCGCTCCGCCGCCCGCTTCGTCAACCGCCTCTGACCCCCTCCACCCCACCCCAACCTGGACATTCAATCTCAAACCAGACAGAAGCTGGATTCTGTCTGGTTTGTGGCAAAGTCGTAAATACAGGGATAAACACCCCTTAGCGGTGCTCGCTCGCGCGAAGCGCCCCCGGCCCTGGGCTGCGCCGGCCCCGGGTGGAGTCGCCGCGTCGACGCCGAGGGATGGACGGGACGGTGACGACCCCTCCCCCGGGTTGGAGCTCCCGGAAGCGGGGTTTCGGCTCAGGGCGGGTGCGCGGCCGGGCCCCTGACGCAGGCGGATGATTCGGGCAAAGCGGGTCAACTAGGGCTGGTCTGGGCGGGTTTTTGCGGTGAAGTGTCACCGGCAGTGGACGATTCATGTCAGCATCAAAGACATGTATGGGCCATATGGGACTGTCATAAAGGCATGGGACAGAAGGGAACGCCCCTCCCGCTGAGCAGTCCCCTGCCGCCCGATTCCGTGTCCCCCACCCTGCCTGGAAAGAAGTCCCGCCTTGCGTATCTTGCTGCTGTGCTCCTCGTTCAACGGCCTGACCCAGCGTTGCTGGCTGGAGTTGCGCCGCGCCGGTCATGAGGTGAGTGTCGAGCTGGCCGTCTCGGAGCAGGCGATGGTGGAGGCGGCCGAGCTGGCCAAGCCTGATCTGGTGATCTGCCCGTTCCTGAAGGAGCGGGTGCCCGAGCAGCTGTGGCGCGGCCACCGTACGGTGATCGTCCACCCGGGGCCGCCCGGGGACCGGGGGCCGTCGTCGCTGGACTGGGCGATCCTGGAGGCCGAGCCCGAGTGGGGGGTGACGGCGTTGCAGGCGGTCGAGGAGATGGACGCGGGCCCGATCTGGGGGTATCGGACGTTCGCGCTGCCGTCGGAGGCGCCGCGTAAGTCGGCGCTGTACAACGGGCCGGTCGCGGATGCGGCGGTGGAGCTGGTGGCGGAGGTGGCGGCCAAGGCGGCGGACGCGTCGTTCGCGCCGGCGCCGCTGGATTACCGTTCGCCGGAGGTGCGGGGCCGGTTGCGGCGGGCGATGCGGCATTCCGATCGGGAGTTCTCCTGGGAGGAGCCGACGGAGGACATTGTGCGCCGGGTGCGGGCCGCGGACGGGTCGCCTGGGGGGCGGGCGACGTTGTGTGAGCTGCCGGTGCGAGTGTTCGACGTGTATCGGGGGCCGGATATCGCGGGCCAGCCGGGGCAGGTGGCGGCGCGGCGTGAGGGTGCGGTGCTGGTGCACACCGGCGACGGTTCGGTGTGGGTGGGGCATGTGCGGCTGGAGCAGGAGGGGGCGATCAAGCTTCCGTCGGCGCTGGCGCTGGGTGATCTGGTGGCTTCGGCGCCGGAGCGTTCGGGTTACAGCGAGATCACCTATGACCGTAGTGACGGTGTGGGGGTGGTGAGTTTCGACTTCTACAACGGGGCGATGTCGAGCGATCAGTGCCGCCGGTTGTCGGCGGCGCTGCGGTATGCGGCGGCGCAGAACACGCGGGTGCTGGTGGTGCGGGGCGGGGAGGTCTTCTCCAACGGCATTCATCTGAATGTGATCGAGGCTTCGCGTCATCCGGAGCTGGAGGCGTGGATGAACATCAACGCGATCAACGCGGTGTGCCGGGAGATCGTGGGGTGTACGAGTCAGCTGGTGGTGACCTCGATCGGGGGGAACGCGGGCGCGGGCGGGGTGATGATGGGGCTGGGCGCCGACCGGGTGATCATCCGGGATTCGGTGGTGCTGAATCCGCATTACCGGACGATGGGGTTGTTCGGCAGTGAGTACTGGACGTACGTGCTGCCGCGCCGGGTGGGTGCGGAGACGGCGCGGAGGTTGACGCAGCAGGCGTTGCCGGTCGGGGCGGCGGAGGCGGTCGAGGTGGGGCTGGCGGATCGCATGCTGGGCGGGTCGCGGCTGGACTTCGAGCGCAGGGTGCTGGAGTACGCGGAGCGGCTGGCGGTGGATCCGGGTTATGATCGGCTGCTGGCGGGCAGGCGGCAGGCGCGTGAGGTCGATGAGCGGCGTAAGCCGCTGGATGCTTACCGGGCCGAGGAGCTGGCGGAGATGAGCCGCGACATGTTCGACGACCGTAACGAGTTCCGGGCGGCGCGGCGGGCGTTCGTGCACAAGGCGAAGGCGTCGGCGACTCCGGAGCATCTGGCGGGTCATCGTGAGCTGTCCGGCGCGTCGGCCCCCGCGGGCGCTGCGGCATCTCATATGTGAGATATGGTCTCGTGTTGTGGCAGATGATTACCTTGTGCGGATCGGCCGGCTGATCCGGGATGCGCGCCAGCATCGTGGTTGGACGCAGCTTCAGCTGGCCGATGCTCTGGCGACGTCTCAGAGCGCGGTCAACCGGATCGAGCGCGGCAACCAGAACATCAGTCTTGAGATGATCGCCCGGATCGGTGAGGCGCTCGACAGTGAGATCGTCTCGCTGGGGTATGCGGGGCCGATGCATCTGCGGGTGGTGGGCGGCCGCCGGTTGTCGGGCAGCATCGACGTCAAGACGTCGAAGAACGCGTGCGTGGCGTTGTTGTGCGCGTCGTTGCTGAACTCGGGCCGGACGATCCTGCGGAAGGTGGCGCGGATCGAGGAGGTCTACCGGATCCTGGAGGTGCTGGCCTCGATCGGGGTGCGGGCGCGGTGGATCAACGAGGGCAGCGATCTGGAGATCGTGCCTCCGGCGAGGCTGGAGCTGGAGGCGATGGACACCGAGGCGGCGCGCCGCACCAGGAGCGTCATCATGTTCCTGGGGCCGTTGATGCACCGCACGGAGCAGTTCCAGATCCCGTACGCGGGCGGCTGCGACCTGGGCACGCGTACGGTGCAGCCGCACATGTCGGCGCTGAAGCATTTCGGGCTGGACATCACCGCGACCGGCGGGTTCTATCACGCCCGGGTGGATCGGGGGGTGTCGCCGTCGCGGCCGATCGTGCTGACCGAGCGGGGCGACACGGTGACGGAGAACGCGCTGCTGGCGGCGGCGCGGCACGACGGTGTGACGGTGATCCGCAACGCCTCCTCCAACTACATGGTGCAGGACCTGTGCTTCTTCCTGGAGCAGCTCGGCGTGCGGGTGGACGGGGTGGGGACGACGACGCTGACGGTGCACGGGCTGGCGGACATCGAGCGGGACGTCGACTACTCCCCCTCCGAGGACCCGGTGGAGGCGATGAGTCTGCTGGCGGCGGCGGTGGTGACGTCGTCGGAGCTGACGATCTGCCGGGTGCCGGTGGAGTTCCTGGAGATCGAGCTTGCGGTGCTGGAGGAGATGGGCCTCGACTGTGATCGGGGGCGGGAGTATCCGGCGGCCAACGGGCGTACGCGGCTGATGGATCTGACGGTGCGGCCGTCGAAGCTGGTCTCCCCCATCGACAAGATCCATCCGATGCCGTTCCCGGGGCTGAACATCGACAACGTGCCGTTCTTCGCGGCGATCGCGGCTTCGGCGCAGGGTTCGACGTTGATCCACGACTGGGTGTACGACAACCGGGCGATCTATTTGACGGAGCTGACGCGGCTGGGGGCGTCGGTGAAGCTGCTGGATCCGCATCGGGTGCTGGTGGAGGGGCCGACGCGGTGGCGCAGCGCGGAGATGATGTGCCCGCCGGCGCTGCGGCCGGCGGTGGTGGTGCTGCTGGCGATGATGGCGGCGGAGGGCACGTCGGTGCTGCGGAACGTGTACGTGATCAACCGCGGGTATGAGGATCTGGCCGAGCGGCTGAACGCGTTGGGAGCGCGCATCGAGACGTTCCGCGACATCTAGCGTTTGTGTCGGTGCCGGCCGCTACGGTCGTCCTTGGATCTTTTCTCGTGCGAGGGGCATTCGAGGGGAAGGTGGCGGCCGGTGCGGCCTGCGGAGCTCGAGCGGCTGACGGTGGCGGAGGCGGCTGACCGTTATGTGGAGCTGGTGCGGGCCAGGACGGTGACGGGGGCGTTGTCGCCGTCGACGGCGGAGGTGTATGCGCGGGATGTGGCGACGCTGGTGGAGCTGGCGGGCGCCGAGGTGGTGCTGGACGATCTGACGGGCGCCGATGTGGACGCGCTGCTGCTGGCGTTCGCGCGCCGGCCGGACGGGCGGCGGCGCACCGCCAGTGGTGGGCAGTCGCCGTCGTCGCAGGCGCGTTTTCGCCGGTCGATCTCGGCGTTGTTCAAGCATGCGGTGTTGGCGGGGTGGGTGCAGGTCAACCCGATGACGGCCTCGACGGTGACGGCCAAGGAGCGCGGCGGGCTGCGGCCGCAGCGGCGGGCGTTGACGCGGGAGCAGGCGCAGGGGCTGATCGGGGC
>NZ_JBFAMX010000502.1:0-7638 GCF_040659615.1 Nonomuraea sp. NPDC049784 | reverse complement strand
GATGAGGCGGGGTTCGAGCGCGATCGCGATGGCGATGAGCACGCGCTGGCGCATGCCGCCGGACAGCTCGTGCGGATACTGGCGTGCCCGCCTCTCCGGGTCCGGCAGGCCGACGCGGGTGAGCAGGTCGACGACCCGGTTCCTGATCGCCCGGCGGTCGCCGCGTTTGTGGATGCGCAGCACCTCGGCGATCTGCGCGCCGACGGTCTTGACCGGATCCAGCGAGCTGGACGGGTCCTGGGGGATCAGGCCGATCTGCGCGCCGCGTACCGACTCCATGCGCTTGGACGACCAGGTCGCCAGGTCGGTGCCGCCGAGCAGGATCTGGCCCGCGTCCACGGCGCCGTTGGAGGGCAGCAGCCCGATGACGGCGTGCGCCGTGGTCGACTTGCCCGACCCCGACTCGCCGACGACCGCGACGACCTCGCCGGGCTCCACCGCGAACGAGATGCCCTCGACCGCGCGTCTCCCGTCGTAGGAGACGGCCAAGTCACGGACTTCCAGCAGGCTCACTCGTGCCTCCCCAGCGAACGGCTGATGCGGCCGGCGGCGAGCACGACCGCGACCACGACGGCGCCCGGCAGCGTGGTGAGCCACCACGACGTCGCCAGGTAGTTGCGCCCTTCCGAGATGAGCAGGCCCCACTCGGGCGTGGGCGGCTCGGCGCCGTACCCGAGGAAGCTGAGCGTCGAGATGGCCAGGATCGCCATGCCGAACTGCAGCGCCGCGAGCGCGATGACCGGGCCGAGCGAGTTGGGCAGCACGTGCCGCCACAGCACGGTCAGGAACCGGCCGCCGCTGCCGAACGCCGCCTCCACGTAGTCGGTG
Source organism: Nonomuraea sp. NPDC049784 (assembly GCF_040659615.1). Classification (NCBI taxonomy): domain Bacteria; kingdom Bacillati; phylum Actinomycetota; class Actinomycetes; order Streptosporangiales; family Streptosporangiaceae; genus Nonomuraea; species Nonomuraea sp. NPDC049784. The sequence goes on along the minus strand of NZ_JBFAMX010000502.1, from coordinate 6,810 downwards.
CGCCGCACGCGGACCACCTCCGAGCGCGACAGCCGGGCGAAGGCCGCGACCGAGCCGACGCCCACCGCGACGGCCACGTTCACCGTGCCGGGCCCGAGCAGGATGATCACGGTCAGGGCCAGCAGCAGACCGGGAATCGACAGCAGTACGTCCACGATCCGCATGACGGCATCGTCCAGCACCCCGCCGACGGAGCCGGCCAGCAGCCCGAGCAGCGTGCCGGCCACGAGCCCCACGGCGACGGCCACGAACGCGCCCGTCAGCGAGTGCACGGAGCCGTGCACCACCCGCGCGAACAGGTCGCGGCCCACCGCGTCGGTGCCGAACAGGTGGTGCGCGCTCGGCGCCTGCAGCTTCTCGGCCGGCACGCCCGCGATCGGGTCGTAACCGGTGAAGACGCCCGGGACGACCGCCCAGAGCACGATCAGCGCGATCAACACCCACGCGAGCACCAGCCCGCTCCTGCGGACGCGCTTCACGACGCAGCCTCGAGTCGCGGGTCGAGCACCGGGAACAGCACGTCCACCACCAGGTTGACCAGCACGAACACGGCCGTCGCGAGCACCACTATGGCCAGCATCACCGGCGTGTCCTGCGCGTTGACGGCCTGCTCGGTCAGCCGTCCGATGCCGTTGCGCCCGAAGACCGTCTCGGTCACGACCGACCCGGCGATCAGCTCGCCGAACGTCAGCCCCGCCACGGTCAGCGTCGGCAGCACGGCGTTGCGGGCCACGTGCCGCCACAGGATCCACCACCGCGAGGCGCCCTTGGCCGCCACCACGGGCACGAACGCCTGCGTGGAGACCTGGTCCATGCTGCGCGCCAGCACCTGGGCGATCGGCGCCGAGATGGGCACCGCCAGCGTGAGCACCGGCAGGATGAGCTGCTGCACCGGGCCTCCCCCGATGACGGGCACCAGCTTGAGCCGGAACGAGAACACCTGGATGAGCAGGATGCCCAGCCAGAACGCCGGGACCGACACGAATATCGACGGCACCGACAGCAGCGCGTTCCTGAGCCACGAGCTCCTGCTGTAGCCGGCCGCGAACGCGATCAGCACGGCGATCAGCACCGCCAGCACGAACGCGGTCGAGGCCAGCTTCGCCGTCTCCGGCAGCGCCTCCCCCAGCCGCTCGACGACCGGCGTGCCGGTGTCGATCGAGTAGCCGAAGGAGCCGCGCAGGAAGCCGAGCAGGGTGTTCAGGTAGTCGAGGATCGGCGGGTCGCCTGCCCCGTAGTACGCCCGGATCTCGGCGATCTGCTGCGGCGACAGGCCGAGCTCGGGGTTCTGGAACTTGATCAGGATTGAGTCGCCGGGCAGCAGCTGCAGGAGCACGTAGCCGGCCGTGAAGGCGATCCAGAGCACCAGCGCCGCCTGCCCGGCCCGGGCGAGGAGGTACCTGGTCACTGCTCCGACTTCCACACCGAGTAGAACCACGGCCTGGCGACCGCCTCGAAGGCCACCCCCTGGACGTACGGGGCCCCGCCGTACACCTGCGGCTCCTCGAAGAGCGGGATCGCGTAGCCCTGGTCGAGCACGTACCGCTGGATCTCGGCGACCTTGGCGTTGCGCTTGGAGACGTCGGGCTCGGCCGACTCCTCTTCGAGCAGCTGGTCCAGCTTGGTGTCGTCGGAGAGGATGACGTCGCGGTTCTTGCTGTGGAAGTGACTCTTGATCACGTCCTGGTCGGCGCGACCGACCATGCCGTGCTGGATGGCGGTCTTCTCGGCGTTCTTGATGTCCACGGCCTGGGTGCCCGCGTCGGCGGGGCGGATCTCCAGCTTCACGCCGAGCTTGGCCCACTGCTGGCCGACCAGCTCGAGCGTCTGCTTCGACAGCGGCTGCGGGCCGGAGACGAACACACCGAGCTGCAGCGGCTTGCCGTCCTTGACGCGGACGCCGTCGGCGCCCTTGGTCCAGCCGGCCTCGTCCAGGAGCCTGTTGGCCTTGTCGGGGTCGTACACGAGCTCCTTCGACAGGTCCACGTAACCCTGCGCGAGGTGGCTGAGCACCGAGGTGGCCTGCGGGTAACTGGTCGTGAAGAGGGTGTCGACGACCTCCTTGGCGTTCGTGCCGGCCTGGAGCGCCTTGCGGACCTTGATGTCCTTCAGGATGCTGTTGCGCGGCCGCAGGTAGAGGCCGTTGTTGACGCCTCTCGTCGGCTCCGCGTAGATCTGGAACCCCGCGTCCTTGACGGTCTTCTCGTCGTACGCCTGGACGTAACGCACGAAGTCGGCCTGGCCGGAGGTGAGAGCGCCGACGCGCACGTTGTCCTCGGGCGTGACGATGATCTTGATTTCGTCCAGGTACGCGCGGCCCTGGTGCTTCGAGGACGCCGGCGCCCAGTTGTAGTCCTTGCGCGCGACCAGGTCCACTTCCTTGTCGACGACCTGGTTCTTCAAGGTGAAGGGGCCGGAGCCGATGACGTTCTTGAGCTGGCACTGCTGCTCGTACGGCAGCGAGATCGTCTTCTTGGAGACCAGGCCGGCCCCGATGACCGAGGTGCCCTGGAGGAAGCCGGGGGACGGCTTGTCGAAGTGGAAGCGCACGGTCAGCGGGTCGATGACCTCGCTGCGCTCGTAGTTGTTGACGAACTCGGCGACCGGGAGCTTGAGCTTCTCGTCGCCCAGGCCGTACACGTCGAAGTCGGCCGCCACGGCGGACGCGTCGAGCGGGCTGCCGTCGCTGAAGGTCACGCCGTCGCGCAGGTGGAACGTGTACTCGGTGGCGTCCTTGTTGATCTCCCACTTGGTGGCGATCCACGGCTCGATCTCGAGCGTCTTCGGGTTCTGCCAGGTGAGCTTGTCGGTGATCTGGTTGAGGAGGCCGCCGTTCGGATAGAAGCCGGCCGCGGGCAGGTACAGGCAGGTAGGCGGCTGGTGCTCCAGGTAGGTCAGCGTGCCGCCGTACACCGGCTGCCCGCCGCTCTTCGCCACTCCGGCAGCTCCGCCACCGCCACAGGCGCCGAGAAGCCCCACGACGGCGAGCATGGCGGTGCTCGCCACGGCTGTGGTGCGCAGTCTGGAGGATGACATGGGGATCTGCCCTTCGTTGTACGGGAGCCATCGGCGCAAACCACTATAACCTACCAATAAAGAAGGAAATCGCCCATGATCCTGTGATTCCCCTTACGGTTCGGTCGCGTTATGGGGCCTCGGAGGAGGCCACGACGTCGGCGAGGGCGATCTCCTTGGCCGGGCGGGCGAGCCAGTAGCCCCCGCCGGGGCCGCGCCGGCTGTGGATGAGGCCGGCCCTGCGGAGCTGGAGCAGGTTGTTGTCGCAGAAGCGGCGGGGGATTTCCTGGGTGGCGGCGATCCATTCCGCGTGCACCGGGCCGTCCGCCACGGCCAGGGCGAGCATGGCGCCGAGAGCGTACTGGGTGCGGGCAGAGATTCTCATAGGCATCAATGCGTCGGGCTCGGCTTCCCCCAGGGGAAGCCGAGCCGGCGCGCGTGACCTCAGGCCGAGGCCGTCTCCTCCTCTGCCGCGGTACGGACCTGCACCTCGGACTCCACCGCTTCGACCGACTCGTTCGCCCTGTCGCGGCGGTACTCGCGGACCGACCAGACGATGGCGGCCACCCAGATGACGGCGATGAGCACGTACGCGACCGCCTGGACGCCGCCGGAGGCCTTGATCCAGTCGCTGCGCAGCAGGCTCCGTATGTTGGTCAGCACGATGACGCCGCCCACGGCCGAGCCGAGGATGCGCGGCGGGATGTGCCGGACGAGCCAGGCGGCGATCGGCGCGGCGATGACACCGCCGAGCAGCAGCACGGCCACCCAGGCGAAGTCGATGTTCTCGGAGCCGATGCCGACGAAGAAGCCGACGCTGGCGGCGATGGCGACGAGGAACTCGCTCGCGTCGATCGAACCGATCACCTTGCGCGGGGCCAGACGGCCGCTGGCCAGGATGGCCGGGGTGCCGACGGGGCCCCAGCCGCCACCGCCGGTCGCGTCGACGAAGCCGCCCAGCAGGCCGAGCGGGACGAGGAAGCGCCTGCGCAACGGCTTGTCCAGGTTGCCGCGCGGCAGCCCGAAGGCGGTGAAGCGGATCAGGATGTAGGCGCCGAGCACGAGCAGGATGAGCGACATGACCGGGGCGGCCAACTCGGTCGAGAGACTGGACAGGAATGTCGCGCCGACGAAAGCGCCGACGGCTCCCGGGATGCCGATCTTGGCGACGACCTTCCAGTCGACGTTGCCGAAGCGCCAGTGGGAGATGCCCGAGGCGAGCGTGGTGCCGATCTCGGCGAGGTGGACGGTGGCCGAGGCGGCAGCCGCATTGGTGCCGATGGCCAGCAGAAGCGTGCTCGACGTGACGCCGTAGGCCATGCCCAGGCTCCCGTCGACGAGCTGGGCCGCGAAACCGACCAGACCGAGCAGGATGAGCGCTCGCACAACCGCCCCTTCCCTAGCTTTCCTACTATACAAGTAGGATTAATGATTTATTAGTTTCACGAGCGTGTCAAGTCGTGGATCGCCGCCAGGTCTGCGATGAGGTCTCCTGACCGATGTGTCAGATGAGAATTGGGGGCTATCTGGGGCAGATGGGGACTAGTACCCCACAATGGAGAGATGGCCTACCCTCCGCAGCCCCCACCGCCCCAGCCTCAGCCGCAAGGACCGTGGGGCGCGCAGGGTTACGGCCCGCCACCCGGTCAAGGGGGTCCGCCGCAGCAGGGCTACGGCCAGGGCCAACCCGGATACAACGCACCACCCGGATACGGCCCACCGCCCACCCAAGGCGGGTATGGCCAGCCGCCGTACGGAAACCAGATGGGGCCGCAACGGACGCTGGTGCTCCCGGGCCCGCCGCCGAAGAGCAACAGCGCCCTGATCATCGGCCTCGTGGTCGGATTGGCCGTGCTCCTCCTGGGCGGCGGCGGGGTCGGCGCGTTCCTCTACCTACGCGGCTCGGGCTCGAAGCCGCCGGTCGCCCTGCCGAGCGCCGACCCCTTCCCCACGACGTCGACGCCGCCACCGTCCGACCCGCCGTCGGCCACCCCCTCGGACCCGTCCACCACCGAGCCGACCCCGACCCCCAGCGACACCGGGTCCACCTCGAACCGCGTCGATCCCGGCTCGCCGCTCACAGACAGCGAGTTCGGCGACTGGAACTTCAAGCTGGGAGACGTGAAGCTCGAGGCCGACAAGGTCGGCGGCTGGTCGTACAACAGCTGCGACCCGATGGACGCCAAGGGCGTGCTGGCCCAGAACGACTGCCAGCGCGCCATCCAGCTCGCGTACACGGCCTACGGCGGGCACATCAAAGCGGTCCAGCTCATCATGTCCTTCCCCACCGAGCAGGCCGCCAAGAAGACCGTCACGCGGCTGGCCTCGCTCGACTCGGACGCGCTGAAGTGGCGCACGGACAAGACACACAGCAGCTACGCCTACGGCAAGATCCGTTCGGGCTACGTCAAGAAGTACGTGGTCGTCACGGTCCTCACCGCGGACAAGACCGCCAAGTCGCTGGCCACGCACTACCACTCGTACCTGCAGAGCGACCACGCGAGCTACTTCCTCTTCCGCGACCTGACCATCACGAGCTAGGCAGCCGGAGGCCCGCTCGCCCCGGATCGGCACCGGGCACTCGAACCACCGTAGCAGTTGTCAGAGCAACGCTAGCTCTCCTAGTCGTGCTAGCGTGCATGGTATGTCAATCGCCGCCCGCCGAGCACGGGAACGTGCGCAACGCCATCAGTTGATCATCACCGCCGCCCGCGAACTGGCCGAGTCGGAGGGCTGGGACGCCGTGACGACCCGGCGCCTGTCGGAACGGGTCGAATACAGCCAGCCGGTGCTCTACAGCCACTTCAAAGGCAAAGACGCCATCGTACGGGCGGTGGCGATCGAGGGGTTCGCGGAGCTGGCGAGCAAGCTGCGCGCCGCGCGGGAAGCTTCGCAGGAGCCGGACGGCGACCCCAAGGCGGTGCTGCGCCAGGTCGCGATGGCCTACCTCGACTTCGCCCGCACCCACAGCGCCCTGTACGAGGCCATGTTCGTCATGCCGATCGCCGTCCCCTTCGCCACGGAGGAGACGCCGGAGGAGCTGCGCGAGGCGTTCGGCGAGTTCGTGCGCGCGCTGGAGCCGGTGGCCGGGAAATACCACCCCGGCACCTTCGCCGAGGTGGTGTGGGCCGCCCTGCACGGCCTCGCGACCCTGACCCACGACCGCCGGATCCCCGCCGAGCACCAGCAGGACAGAATCGACCTCCTCATGGACCACCTCACCCGCACCGGCTGAACGGGCGGTGAGGCGCACGGCACCACGGACGAGGAGCCTGGGAGGTCAGGCCAGCAACCCCCGCTGCCGACCGGCCGCGGCCGCCTGCGTGCGGGTGGAGACCTCCAGCTTGCCCAGGATGTTGGACACGTGGACACTGACCGTCTTCTGCGCGATGAACAGCCGCTCCGCGATCTCCCGGTTGGTCAGCCCCTCGGCGACCAGCCGCAGGACCTCCACCTCCCGAGCCGTCAACCCGCCGTCGCCCTGCCCGCCACCGCCGAACCTGGCCCGCCGCCCGAACTCCAGCAGCGCGTTCTCCAGCGGCGCCGCCCGCAGCTTCCCCGCCGTCTCCCGAGCGAGGGCCCACTGCGCCTGCGCCTCCTCCCGGTCACCGGCCGCCAGCAGCGCCTCGGCCAGCCGCCACCGGGCACGCGCCACCTCGTAGACGAACCCGAAGTCGAACGCCTCCACCACCCGGCGCCACAGCTCCACGTCGAGCCGCCCGTGCACGCGATGCCACTCCGCCTGCGTGGCTTCTCACTCCTGGGCATCCTCGTCGTCAACATCGCCTTCCTGGC
>NZ_JBFAMX010000501.1:0-7642 GCF_040659615.1 Nonomuraea sp. NPDC049784 | reverse complement strand
CTGAGCCCGACCGCTCCCACCAGATCTCCCAGCGCGACCTGCGCAACCGGTCAGCGGAGATCATGGATGGACTGGAACGCGGAGAGCGGTACGCCACCGGACACGATCGCGGCCAGATCGTCCTTGACCCCCTCGGTGACGAGGCAGTCCTTGGTCGGGAAGTAGTTGAACAGCGTCACCTTGGCGACCCCGGCCACCTCGGCGATCTCGTTGACGGTCACCGCGTCGTAGCCGCGCTCGTCGAACAGCCGCAGCGCCACCTCCGCGATCCGCCGCCGCGTCTGCTCCTTCTTCCGTTCCCTGAGCCCCATGAGGGCAGCATAAAGCGAACCGGGTTTATTTTTAAACCCGGTTCGGATTTTTCCTGGAGGGCTACATGCGGACGACCATGGTGTTGGACACGCGGTCGTGCACCCCGCGGTGGTCGCGGTCCCAGATCAGGGCGGGCACGACCAGGCACAGCAGCACGGTGCGCACCAGCACGGGCAGCCAGCGGGGGTTGCCGCCGTCCATCGCGGCCACCCTGATGCCGGCCAGACGGTGCCCGAAGGTCTGCCCCATGAATCCGACCAGGATCAGGTACTGCAGGGCGAAGACGACCGCGGGCGCCCACGGCTGCTCGGCCGGGTTCATCCTGAGCAGCAGCTGCACGATGGCCCACGTGCAGATCATCCAGTCGATGACCAGCGCGGCGATCCTGCGGCCCCAGCCGGCGATCGACCCGCTGCCCTCCTCGGGCAGGCCCAGACGCTCCCCCGGGTATCCGAGATCGACCCCGGCGGACCTGATCCCGCCCAGCCAGGTCTGCGTCCACCGAGGCTCCTTGCTGCTCATGCCTTCAACGGTATCCGCCAGATGGGCCGGTCCGCTTTGTGACCCAACCGCGTCGCAAAGCGGCCATCATGTACGCCATGCCAAACGGGGATGACCTTGATGCGCGCTTCAACGAGCTGGTCGCGCAGATCGACGAGGAGCAGCAGCGCAGGATGCGGGCCGCGGCCGTCAAAGGCGCGAAAGAGCAGCGGCGTACAGACCGGTTAGAGCGGCGCATGGAGAAGGAAAGGCGCTCGGGCTTATATGAGCGCTCGGACTTATATGAGAGGGAGGCGGGCCCCCGGCGGCGGGTCGGCCGGGCCTGGATCGCGATGGCCGTGATCACGGGGCTGATCACGGCCGCGGGCGTGGTCGTGACCTTCCGCCCCGACCTGCTCACACCCTCGGGCGCGGTGCCCAAGGATGCGTTGCCCAAGGATGCGGTGATCGCGGCGCCGTCGCCCGAGCTCACGGCAGGTCCGGCGGAGGGCCCGGGCGACGATCAAGGAGATGGCGGCGGCGAGGAGCCGCCGAGCCCGTTCGCCGGATCTCCCGCCGAGAAGTACGCCGAGGGGGTCGCCGGCTTCGTGATGCCGGAGGCGAAGGCGCTGGGCGGGCTGTCGAGGAAGGATGTGGCCAAGGGCCTGAAGCGCACGCGCGAGCTGCTCGTGGCGGCCTACCTGGACAAGAAGACGCTCATGGGCGGCAAGCCTTCGGCGTTCATCAAGCTGGTCGACCCCGAGTTCCGCGAGTGGTACCTCGACGAGCTGAAGAAGCGCAAGAAGAAGGCCCCGTACTACGTCCTCCAGTTCGCGCGGGGCACGGCCGAGTTCTCCACCGATGTGATCAAGGTCTACGGCCGGGTCAAGCTGGGCACGTTCAAGGACCACGGCCGCCGCGGCGTCGAGCTCAAGCTGAACCACATCGTCGTCTACGCCGTGCACCGCCCGGGCCGGCCGGACACCACCATCCGGCTCGTCGCCCATCCGACCGGCACCGTGATGATGTTCCGCGAATCCGGTCGGCTCGTCGTCTGGCCGGACGGATGGAAGGCGAGTCGCACCCCCGCGAGCTGCGACACGCGCGACGGCTTCATCCATCCCGAGTACGAGGACTCGCCTCGGGGTACGGTGGCGCCCACAGGCGCGCCTATCGATCCGTATGAGCTGGAGGAAGAGGACGATCAGACGGGGTGTGCGGCTTCGAAGGGCACCTGACCTGCGTAACATGTGCGAAACAATCGAGACACCATATGGAAACGGCCACGCCCTAGCGTCGATATGATGGCCAGTCCCCAGGGAGGTTCGAGAGTGTTCAACTCCGCCGACGACGTCCTGAAGTTCATCAGTGACGAAGGGGTGCAGTTCGTCGATGTCAGGTTCACCGACCTGCCGGGGACGACTCACCACTTCACCTTCCCGGTAGAAAACTTCAGCGCGAGCGTCTTCACCGACGGACTCATGTTCGACGGCTCGTCGATCCGCGGTTTCCAGGCGATCCACGAGTCCGACATGCTTCTGCTGCCCGACCCGTCCAGCGCCGTGGTGGACCCGTTCCGCCAGCACAAGACGCTCAACCTGAACTTCTTCGTGCACGACCCGCTGACCGGCGAGGCATACAGCCGTGACCCGCGCAACGTCGCGCGCAAGGCTGAGGAGTACCTCAAGGGCACGGGCATCGCGGACACGGTCTACTTCGGCCCCGAGGCCGAGTTCTACATCTTCGACGACGTGCGCTTCGAGACGAGGCAGAACGCCGGCTACTACTACATCGACTCCATCGAGGGCGCCTGGAACACCGGCAAGGCGACCGAGGGCGGCAACCTCGGCTACAAGCCGCGCTACAAGGGCGGCTACTTCCCGGTGCCGCCGATGGACCACTTCACCGACCTGCGCTCCGAGATGGTGCGCAACCTCATCGAGTGCGGCATCGACGTCGAGATGCAGCACCACGAGGTCGGCACGGCGGGCCAGGCGGAGATCGACTTCAAGTTCGGCACGCTGCTCAAGACCGCCGACAACCTGATGCTCTACAAGTACGTGATCAAGAGCACGGCCCTCGAGTACGGCCACACGGTCACGTTCATGCCCAAGCCGATCTTCGGTGACAACGGCTCCGGCATGCACTGCCACCAGTCGCTGTGGAAGGACGGCTCGCCGCTCTTCTACGACGAGGTCGGCTACGCGGGTCTGTCCGACACGGCCCGCTACTACATCGGCGGCCTGCTCAGGCACGCGCCGTCGCTGCTGGCCTTCACCAACCCGACGGTCAACTCCTACCACCGCCTGGTGCCCGGCTACGAGGCCCCGGTCAACCTGGTCTACTCCCAGCGCAACCGCTCGGCCTGCGTCCGCATCCCGATCACGGGCTCCAACCCGAAGGCCAAGCGCATCGAGTTCCGGGTGCCCGACCCGTCGTGCAACCCGTACTTCGCGTTCTCGGCCATGCTGATGGCGGGCATCGACGGCATCCGCAACAAGATCGAGCCGCCGGAGCCGGTCGACAAGGACCTCTACGAGCTGCCGCCGGAGGAGGCCCGCAACATCCCGCAGGTCCCCGGCTCGCTGCCCGAGGTGCTCAGCGCCCTGGAGGCCGACCACGACTACCTGCTCGAGGGCGGCGTCTTCACGCCTGACCTGATCGAGACGTGGGTCTCGTACAAGCGGGAGAACGAGGTCGACCCGATCCGGCTGCGTCCGCACCCGCACGAGTTCGAGATGTACTACGACGTGTGACCGGTTACCGCGCGGTGAGCTGCATGTTCATCGCGCGGTTCCCGTCTGAGAGCGAAAGCCCGTGGAAGGTCCTGCATCTTGCCACGGGCTTTCCGCATTGCGCGCTCAAGGCGGCCCGATACTCAGGGCCGACGGCGTGACGATATGACCGCTACCACCGCCAGAATCAGCGCGAACACCACACCCAGAACGAGGAGCCCGAACCCGACCAGCAGGTTCCAATTCCTCAACTCGCTCATAACCGGGAGGGTGGGGTCTATATAGTACACGACGATCCACAGGATGCCGATGATCCATGAGGCGGCCATCGCCAAAGCGGGCCATCGTGGTGTGCGCCTGGTGGGCCGCGACGACGCGCCGTCCGTTCCTTCACCAAAGTAAGAGGCAGACACTCGTTAACTCCTGGCTACGGCCGCAAGTTATACGCCCATCACGGGACACAATCCCCTGAAGGGCAACGAAGACGAGACTATCCCGCAATGGCCACCAGATGGGATCTTTTCGAATTTCATCGAAAAATGCTGGACGACATCGGGCTCAGACCGCGTCCACGACCGCCCGGTCCGGCTTATCGGAGTCCGGCCGGAGGCGGCCGTCGGCGTTCAAGATGTCAGCCCGTCGCGCTTCCCGACGAGCTGACCGCGCCCGTAGGTTCATCGATCGGCGCGGCCGTGCCGATATCCGATCCGATATTCGATCCCCTGCCGGTGTAGTAGCCATGCGATGGTGACCGCGACGGCGGCCCCTACGGTGAGCAGCTGGACCGATGCCAGGTGGTTGCTCTCGTGCCACGCCGTAGGCATCCAGGGGATCGCCGCCACGTAGACGAGGTTGGCGAGCCACAGGAGTGCTGCGGCGATGGGGAGGATGTGACGCATTGGGCCCCCCTTTTGTACGGCGCGGAACAGTCTCCGCTGCTTGCAGCATCGCCTAAAAAGGCACCGAAATACATTGCAGCGAAGATCGCGCCGAGTAAAAGAACTTAGCGCGACAAACCGACTACTCAGGGCAACTGATAGATTACCGCAAATTAGAGCAATTCCCACTATTGGGACTACTCTGATTCTTCTACTTCAATTCGGACGAGCTCTTTGAAGCGCTTGCCGGCCTCGGCCGCCTCAGCCTCGGCCTGCTCCTGCAACCGCCGCACGCGCTCCCGCTCCGAATCCCTGAACTGCTCCAGGATCGCTCGCCGCCGGGCCGGAAGCCTCGCGAGCATCTCCTCGGTCTCCGGATCTTCAACGAGAGCGGCAGGCGGCTCACTTTGGCCACCGCCTGCACGACCAGGTACGAGACCGGCCAGCTCCAGCGCCTCATCCCGGTCGATGTCGAGCGTCGCCGCCAGGGCGAACACCGTGTCCACCTGCGGCTTCGCCGTCCGCATCCGGTGGATGGTGGCACGGTCGACGCCCGACTGCTCCGCCAGCTTCAGCTGGGTCCAGCCGCGTTTGATCCGCTCGTAATTGATGCGTTCATAGAAGGGCCGCGCGGGACCAGGCCGCCTGCCGTCATCGCCCATGTTGCAAGTTGTAGCACAGATGTGGCATCCAGAGGCTTTCGGCTCCACAGGCAGCGCATTACGACACGACCGGTGATGCAGATTGCGACGGTGATGTTGCATGTTGTAGCGTCCAAGCAGGGATGCATCATCTCGCCACATCGGGGGAGGTGGCATGAATCACATGACCGAAAACCGCGTCTTTCCCGCGCCCCAACTCTTCCGCGAACCCTCCAGCAGTACGGAGGTGCTCGCACCCTCGGTGACGTACCGCAGCCCGCTGCCGGGCCTGAACCCCGTTTCGCACCGGAGGCCCCGATGGACCTCACTGCGGTGACGGTGGCCGTCATCGGCGCTATAGCCGGCATCGCCGCGGCCATCGCCACCGCCAAGAGCGCCGGCAAGAATGCCGAGGCGACCGAGCGCGCCGCTCTGCACCAGATCGAAGCCGACGCCTACAAGAGGGCCCGGGAGACTTACGAGGGCGCCATGGCCCGCATGGAGGGCGAGTTGGAGCGGCAGGCCCGTGAGCTGGCCGTGCTCCGCAGGCAGATGGCTCGCAGGACCCACCGGCTACGCGACGCCCGCCTGAGCCCGGTGAGCGAGGAGGAAGCCATATGAAGATCACGACCAGGAGCGACCTCGGTTGGGGCCCGACCGAGGCGTCGCCCGCCCACCCCACCAAGGGGCTGGTGGTCCATTTCGACGGCGAGAACCAGGGACTCGCCCGCAAGCCGCACGCCGCCTGCCTGGCCTACTGGCGCAACACCCGGGCGTTCCACATGGGGCCCGATCGCGGATGGCTGGACATCGGCTACTCGTACGGTTGCTGTCCGCACGGCACGGTCCTCGAGGGCCGCGGTCTCGACCACGAGCAGGCGGCGCAGCCCGGCGGCAACCGCGACTGGTACAGCGTCACGTTCATGTCCGGGCCCGCCGAGAAACCCACGCCCGAACAGCTCAACGCGTTCCGGTCGTTGCGGGCCTGGCTCGTGTCCAAGCACGGCCTGGGCGTCAAGGTTCTCGGCCACCGCGATTTCGTCGATACCGACTGCCCCGGCGACCGCCTGTACCGGCTGGTCACCACCGGTGCCATCACAAGAGGTCCCCGTCCACTGAAGAGCCGGGCGAAAGGCTCGGAGCCTGCCGGCAGAGGCGAACAACTCGCCGCGTGCGCCGGCCGGGGGCCAGGCTGCTCGGGCTGACCGCGGGTGCCCCGTATCTTGTCGCGCCAAAAACATCCGGCGCGACAAGATACGGGATCACTTCATGAACTCGAACCGGGGTGCGGAGGGGCCAAGGATCGCGGACCGCGGCGTCACGGGCCAGACGGCGGACAGCTCGTCGGTGATTGCGGCCATGAGGGACTCGATGTCCGCCTGGGCCGTTTCATGCAGCGCCTCCGCGACGATCAGGACGTCGGTGGTTGCCTCGCGGACGGCCGAGTGGCCGCTCTGGCGGTTGGTCCAGCGGCGGGCGTGCGCCCTTCCCTCCGCGTCGGCGAAGATCACCTCGCCGGGCGGCGGGTGCTCCGTCTCGCCGGAGAAGGTCAGGTACGTCTCGTCGCCCGCCGCGTATCTGACCTCCACGTACTGCGCGATCTTGGAGACGTCGAACACCGCCACCGGGACCGCGTACGCGATGGAGACCGCGTTGCAGAGGTCGATAAGCGGGTGCAGGCGCGGCAGCGCGCCTTCCTTCCTGAAGCGCCGCAGCAGCGACTCCGACGCGCAGCGGTACTGGGTCGGCTTGAGGCCCATCTTCGAGAACGCCCGCCGCCACGCCTGGATCTCCGGCAGCTCGCCCTCCGAGGAGGTCGCGAGCCGCTTCGCGGCGAGCTCACCGAACCGGGCGATCTGGTCGTCGACGGAGACGTCTCCCGTGATGCCCTTCGCGAAGAGCACCCCGGGGACGAGCTCGGGGAAGTCTCGCCAGATGTCAGTCGAATGCTGGAAACGCACGGTCACCTCGTCATCCCCGTCGTGGAGCACGGCCGTTCGGCCCTTCGCCGCGCCGATCACGATACTCGCCTCGGAGCGGCCGGACCGGCAGGGTCACTTCAAGACGATCGAGCGGGCGCGTCGGGCACCCACCGCGTAGCAGGCGCAGGTCAGTGCGGTCAGGACGGCCGCCGCCGTCAGCGGCTGGCCGATGATGCCCATGACGGCCACGCCGAGGGTGGCGCCGACCTGGCGGAACGCGTTCAGGACGCCGCCCGCCGTGCCGGCCGTGCCCGGGGGTGCGCTGTTGACCATGCCCGCCATCAGCGCGGGCAGCACGAACGACAGCCCGAACCCCATCACCACCAGCCAGGGCGCCAGCGCGTCCGTGAGGGCGACGCCCGTCAGGCCGGTCGCGAGCAGGGCGAGGCCGCCGAGGATCGGCGGGCGGGGACCGTAGCGGGCCACCAGGCGGCCGGTGAGCAGCGGGTTGACGGTCATGGGGAGGGTGAGCGGGAGGAAGGCCAGCCCCGCGGCCAACGGAGTGAGGTGGCGGGTGTCCTGCTAGCTGACCGAGGGCGAGGTGGCCATCGCCGCGCCCATCAAGGACCCGCGCGGCCTGGTGGTGGGCGCCATCGGCATACGCGGCGCCGTCG